>JAGVVH010000343.1 GCA_019135895.1 Bacteroidota bacterium
CAACAACAATCGAAACGAATATCGATATGATTCTCTCTAATTCTTTTGGATTTGGAGGAACTAACAGTACACTAATCCTCAAGAAATATAAGAGTTAATTTTGTAAAATATATAATTGCTTTATGAAAAAAGATCAGATTATTTCAATTGTAAATGATTTTCTCATCAATGAAATTGAAATCGATGAAACCAAAATAAACAATGATGCTCATCTTAAAAATGATTTAGGCATTGACAGCCTTGATTTTGTTGATATTGTGGTTATTGTTGAAAAAAATTTCGGCTTCAAAATGAATGCCGAAGAAATGTCAGGTGTTAATACTTTATCACAGTTTTATGATTATATTGAATCAAAAATTGTGCATCGCTAAATGAATGATACGGATAGACCTTGGAAAGGAAAAACGGGAGGAGGGCATTTTGGACAAAAAAGCCTACTTTTCTTATTTAAATTCTTCAATGTAAGAGTAGGATATTTTTTTGCTGCTTTTGCTATTCCTTTCTATATGTTATTCGGTCGCCAAAGCTATTTAGCAATCTATCGTTTTTTTAATCAAAGAATCGGTTGCGGAAAATTCACCTCTTTTATCAAAACATGTAAAAACTATTTCACTTTTTCCCAAATTATTGTGGACAGATTTTCTGTACTTGCAAACGGAAAGAGTAAATTTTATGTTTCGATTACCGGTCAAGAGTTTTTCGAAGACTATATAAATAGTGAAAAAGGCTTCATCATGGCCAGTTCTCATGTTGGAAACTTCGAAATATGCGGATATTTGCTCCATCAGGATGTTAAAAAAATCAATTCCTTGATTTATGGTGGGGAAGCCCCTGTTTTTCAAAGTTATAGAGAAAAACAACTTGAAAAAAATAATGTAAAAAGCATTCCGGTAACAGACAATCTATCACATCTTTTTACTATTAATGAAGCACTTGACAACGGGGAAATTGTTAGTATGCCTTGCGATCGACTCTTTGGTAGCAATAAATATCTGAAATGTGACTTTTTGGGAAAAAAGACATCTTTCCCTTTGGGTGCTTTTAGACTTTCTGCTTTGAAAAACGTGGATATTTTGTCAGTATTTGTAATTAAGCTTTCAGCGTCTCATTATCATATATTTTTAAAACCTATTATTACGGATGGTATTCCAAATGAGAGCATAAAAAGTAAGTCTGAAAGACTCGCTTTTCTATATGTTAATCAGCTGGAAACTATTGTAAAAAAATATCCTGAACAATGGTTCAACTACTATGATTTTTGGAATAATTAATAATGTAAAAAAAATGAAACTATCATCACCACAAAAAGAAATGTATTCAAAGGAACGAATGACAGCAGTGCAGGCACAACGTTTTGCGCAGGAGATAGCGTTCGGACCTATCGTCTTTCAAGTTTCACGTCTTATGATTAAATTCGGAGTTTTTCAAACTCTAATTGATCATAGAGAGGGGTTAACTATTGATGAAATTGCCGTAAAATGCAACTTGTCTCATTATGCTGCTCAGGTTATGTTGGAAGCATCTCTTACTATTGGGACAATATTGCTTTCTGATGGAAAATTTACTATTTCAAAAGCCGGATTCTTCTTACTAAATGATAAAATGGCAAGAGTTAATATGGATTTCAATCATGATGTTAACTATCTCGGTTTTTTTGATTTGGAAGCAGCCTTGATAAATGGGAAGCCGGAAGGACTTAAGATTTTTGGAGATTGGCCTACAATTTACGAGGGACTTTCAAAATTGCCGGATCAAGCATCAAAGAGCTGGTTTGGCTTTGACCATTTTTATTCTGATAACTCTTTCTCTCAAGCCCTTAAAATAGTTTTTGGAGAAAATGTTAAGACGTTGCTGGACGTTGGAGGAAATACCGGTCGTTGGGCTATGAAATGTGTGGAATATTCTCCCGATGCTGAAGTAACGATTATGGATCTTCCACAACAACTTGAATTAATGAAAAAACATACTGCCGGTAAACGGGGTGCTGATCGCATTCATGGTTATGCCGGAAATCTTTTAGATAATTCTGTCCCTTTTCCAAAAGGGTTTGATGCTATTTGGATGAGCCAGTTTCTTGACTGTTTTTCTGAAGAACAGGTAATTAGTATTTTATCAAGGGCAGCAGATTCAATGAATGAAAAATCAAGGCTCTTTATAATGGAAACACTATGGGATCGTCAGCATTTTGAAACCGCTTCATATTGCCTTGCCCAAATTAGCCTTTATTTTACAGTAATGGCTAACGGAAATAGTAAGATGTTCTATTCCGGGGATTTGGAAAGGATGATAAATAGTGCAGGACTTGAAATAGTTTCATACACCGATGGACTTGGGTTGGGCCATAGTATTTTAAATTGTAAATTGAAAAAATAGATATTATTATGTCTTTTGCCAATAATATCTTGGATTTAATCCCACAACGTCCACCATTCGTTTTTGTGGATAAATTGTCTGGTTTAGAAAATCCAAGCCAATTTAATAGTGAATTACTTGTCAAAATTGATAATCCACTTCTCGAAAAAGATTCTTTGTCAGAAGCCGGAATTGTTGAATTTGTAGCACAAAGTATGGCAGCTCATATTGGATATTTTGGTGGGGATGAAGTAAAAATTGGAGTTATCGGTTCTATTAAAAAACTAACTGTTGCAAAATTGCCTAAAGTGGGAGATACTCTTTCTGCTGAATTGGTTATTACTAATAAAGTTTTTAATATTACCCTTGTTGAGGCTAAAGTATTTTGCCATCAAGAGGAAATCGCTTTCTGCGAAATGAAAGTAGCTGTACCTGATTAATGAAATGTTTTATTATTTTTGTATATGAAAGAGTTAGTTGCTAGAAAAGAAATTGAAGTGAGATTTAGTGAGGTTGATAGTATGGGAATCGTTTGGCATGGTGCTTACCTCAAATACCTTGAAGATGGACGCGAAGCCTTTGGAAAATTATTTCATCTTGGGTATATGGAAATGTATGCGCATGGTTTTTATGTTCCCCTTGTTGAACTTGATTTGCAATATAAAAGACCATTGAATTATCCTCAAACTATTTTTGTTGAAACCCGTTATATACCTTGCGACGCTGCCAAAATTAAATTTGACTATGTAATTTATGATATCAATAATACGATTGTTTCAAAAGCAAATAGTACACAGGTTTTTCTTGATAAAGAGTATAATCTGATGTTGAACTCACCTGAGTTCTATTTAAAATGGAAAGAGAAATATTTATGAAACAAAATATTTTACTTATTTATACCGGAGGTACTATTGGGATGATTCAAAATCGGGATACCGGAGCTCTTGAACCATTTCAATTTGAGAATATTTATGAACATTTGCCTATGCTTCGCCTTGTCGATGCTGAAGTCTCTTTTGTGCAAATAGACACCGTAATTGATTCGTCTGATACAAATCCTGATTTTTGGGTAAGTTTGGCCAAAGTAATTTATACTCACTATTCTCAGTATGATGGATTCGTTATTTTGCATGGAACAGACACGATGGCTTATACTGCATCAGCACTCTGCTATCTGCTTGAAAATCTTGCCAAACCGGTTATTTTGACCGGGTCTCAACTTCCACTTGGAGTTATGCGTACTGATGGTCGTGAAAATATTTTAAATTCTATTGAAATTGCTGCATCATACAAGGATGGAAAACCTCGAGTTCCTGAAGTATGTATCTATTTCGAGAATTCCCTCTATAGAGGAAATCGAGCATATAAAGATAATGCCGAGCAATTTCATGCTTTTATTTCTTCTAACTATCCTGTTTTAGCTGAAGTAGGAGTTAAAATTCGCTTTAATGATGCTTATATCCGAAAAATCCCCGAAAACGACCTGATTTTACATACAACACTCGATGATAATATTGCCGTTCTTAAACTATATCCGGGTATAACTCTTAAAGCTGTTTCTGCCGTTTTGAATACCCCTGATTTGAGAGCTGTAATTATGGAAACCTATGGAGCCGGAAATGCTCCCTCGAATGATGATTTTCTCTCTTTACTGAAAAAAGGAATTGATAAAGGTATTATCATTATCAATGTTACTCAATGTAAAGGTGGTGGATCAGTGGAAATAGGAAAATACGGATCTAGTTTGAAGTTGGGAAATATTGGCGTTATTAGTGGACATGATATCACTACAGAAGCAGCAGTTTCAAAACTTATGTACCTCCTTGGGAGTGGTTTGAACAATGATGAAGTTAAACATTGGATGCAGCTGCCTCTTCGCGGTGAAATGACCGCTGATGATGCTTTTTCCAATAATTATTAAGCAACTTATTATGAAAAAAATACATTTCCTGTCAGATAATATAATCAGTCCCTTAGGGTGTTCTACGGAAGAAAATTTTAATGCTATCCTCTCAGGGAAATCAGGTGTTGTTGAACATGTTAAATCTTCTTTTCAAAATAGCCCGTTTTACGCTTCTCTTATTGATGATAGTCAGATTGATAGTATGTGGCAGACACTAAATGCTTGTCAGGAATATACAAGATTTGAAAAAATTGCTATTCTTTCCATATTTTTTGCTTCAAAAAAAATAAATATTGACCTGAGTTCTCCTGATACACTTTTTATTTTATCTACAACCAAAGGTAATATTGCCCTTATTGACCCGACGGTAAACCATCAATTTACTTTTGATAGAGTTCATTTATGGAAATCAGCCAAACTTATTTCTGAATTTTTTGGGAATAAAAATATTCCCATTGTTATTTCAAGCGCTTGCATATCAGGTGTCTCTGCGTTAATCATGGCTAAAAGACTTTTAACCGATGAAAAATATAAAAATATAGTAGTTTGCGGAGCTGATGAAGTCTCCCGATTTATTTTTGCCGGTTTTGGAAGTTTAAAAGCCCTTTCTCCACTTCCATGTAGACCTTATGATAAGGATCATTGCGGACTTAATCTCGGAGAAGGTGCAGCTACTATTATACTTTCAAATGATGATGCGTTTGTGACAGATAATTCTGTGTTTATTATGAATGGAGCAATTTCTGACGATGCTAATCATATTTCAGGGCCTTCACGCACCGGAGAAGGTCTTTTTCAGGCAATTTCTAGAACTATTGTAAACTTTCCCTATGAATCTATTGCATTTGTTAATGCTCATGGAACTGCAACTGTATATAATGATGATATGGAATCAATTGCAATTAATCGTGCCGGATTAAGCAAACATCCTCTTCTGAGTTATAAAGGTTACTATGGACATACAATGGGGGCTGCCGGTGTTATTGAAACTGTACTTTCAGCCAATGCTCTTCAAAGGCAAATGCTTCCTGCTTCCTATGGTTATAAAGAGTCAGGAACCCCTGTACCTGTTAATGTTCCTGTTACTAACCTAAAACTTTCAGAGAATTCATGTGTTAAAACTGCATCAGGTTTTGGCGGATGTAACGCTTCACTGCTTTTATCAACAAAAATTAAGAATGACTAAAATGTATATTTCAAGTTTCTGTTTAATAAAAAAGAATACGATTATTTTAAACGGAGAAAAAATATTTTCTGGAAATGATGGTGATTCCACATCTTTTATGATTGATGCATATAGATCTCTGAATATTGATTATCCTAAGTTCTTTAAAATGGATAATCTGGCAAAACTTGCTTTCCTTTCTGCAGAAATTCTTTTGAAAAAGAATACATTATTAAAGGAAAATGATAATACTAAAACAGGTGTCATTATAGCTAATTCATCTTCTTCTCTGAATGTGGATCTTAAGTTTCAGCAATCTATGAATGAAATTCCAAGCCCCTCTCTATTTGTCTATACTTTGCCTAATGTTATGATTGGAGAATTATGCATCAGACACCATATATTCGGTGAAAATTGTGCTATGATATCGGAAGGTTTTGATATAGACCAATTAATTGATTTTGTCACGGCTGTTAATAATGAAAAAATGATGAATAATTATATCACTGGATATATCAATTTTGAGGAAAATGACCTTTTGGCTTGTTTGATGTTTGTTGAAAATTATTATCGTGAAAATCAGTTTGATAATAAAAACATTAAAAAAATATTAAACTTAATATAGTTCAACTCTGAAATTTTAGTAATTTTGCACACTTAAATATAAAATATGATTGTATGGATGAATTAATTTTAAATCTAAAAAAGGAAATTATTGAAGTGTTGAATCTCGAAGGTGTTAAACCTGAAGATATTGATGCTGATGCACCTTTATTCGGTGATGGACTTGGACTTGATTCGATTGATGCTTTGGAATTAATCGTTTTATTAGAGAAAAATTATGGTATTAAACTCGAAAATCCTAATCAAGGACGTGAAATTTTTACTACAGTTCGTTCTATGGCAGAGTATATAATGGCAAATAAAAAATAATTAATGTCAGATTCTATTTTTGTTACCTCTCTGGGAATTGTTTCCGGAGTGGGCGTTGGCATCGATAAAACCCTTGACTCTCTCCTGTCTCTCTATTCCGGAGTAGGGAAGTTAAAATATTTGAATACTTTCCATAATGATATCCCTTGTTCTGAAGTCCAACTTTCAGATGAGGAGATTAGAACTATTTTGAATATCTCTGAGGATGAGATTATTACACGAACATCCCTGTTGGGGATCTTGGCTGCTAAAGAAGCTTATGATAATGCGGAATTTAGTAATTGTAAAAAACTTAATCTTAGAATCGGCTTTATCAACGGAACTACTGTTGGAGGAATGGGAAAAAGTGAAAAATATTATGCTGATTTTATAAATCCAGAATCTAATAATTATAACGGTTTTATTGATGCCCATGATTGTGGTGCTTGTACCGAAAAAATCGCTGACTATCTCGATAATTTTGATTTTGTTTCTACCACTTCAACTGCTTGCTCTTCTGCTGTAAATACTATTATTTTGGCTTCTAATCTTATTAAAGCGGGAATCTTGGATTGTGTTATTGCCGGTGGAACGGAGTGCTTGAGTTTATTCCATCTTAACGGATTTAATACACTGATGATTCTTGACCCTCATCAATGCAGACCTTTTGATGAATCACGTGCCGGACTTAATCTTGGAGAAGGGGCTGCTTATCTTGTGCTTGAAAATGAAAAATCTATTAAACTACGCCATTCTAAACCTATTTGCAAAATAGCAGGGTGGGGGAACTCTTGTGATGCTTTTCATCAGACTGCTTCTTCTCCCGATGGCAAAGGAGCTACTTTGTCTATGCAAAAAGCTATTAAAATGAGTGGCCTGAAATTAACTGATATTGATTATATTAATGCACATGGTACCGGAACCCTTAATAACGATGAATCCGAAGGTACTGCTGTTATGAATGTATTTGGAAATCAGGTGCCCCCTATAAGCTCTACAAAATCTTTTACAGGACATACTACAAGTGCTGCCGGATCTGTGGAATCTGTTATTAGTATTTTGGCCATGCAAAATGATTTTTTGCCGCCAAATTTGATGTTTAAAAATAAAATTGATAAACTGAACTTTACTCCAATTCTAAATTTAGTTAAAAATGTTAAAGTGAATAATATTTTGAATAACTCTTTCGGCTTTGGGGGTAATAACTCTTCTATTATTTATTCAAAAATTGACTAATTTATGGCTGTTTTTATTCGTGGTACCGGTAATATTTCTATCCAGAATACATTGGGAAAAAAGGCAATTGATGAACCTATTTCTTATTGTGATCCGTATGTTCACTGTTTAGAACCTGACTATAAAGATTATATCTCTCCCATAGCTCTCCGTAGAATGAGTACTATTATTAAACGAGCTATAACTTCTTCTTTGGTTTGTGTTAAAGAATCTGGAATTGATTGTCCGGATGCAATTGTTTCAGGAACAGGACTTGGCTGCATTGAAGATACTGAAAAGTTCCTTAAAGCTATGATTGATAATAAAGAACAATTCCTCCAACCAACCTATTTTATTCAATCTACTCACAATACAATCAGTTCTCAAATTGCTCTTCAACTTAAATGCCATTCCTATAATAATACATATTCCCATCGTGGAATTTCTTTTGAATTGGCTCTGATGGACGTTTTTATTCTTTTTAAAGCGGGGATTATTAAAAGCGCACTGGTTGCCGGTCACGATGAAATGACTCCAAATTATTTCCTTCAATTGAAAAAAATTGACTTCTGGAAAAATCAAATTACTAATAGCCTCGAAATTCATAAAAGTAATACTTCCGGTAGTTTCGCAGGAGAAGGAAATGTCTGTTTTATGCTGTCTGATATTGACGATGAAAAGAATTATGCAGAAATAGCTAATGTTAAGATGCTCTATAAAATCAAAAATGAAGATGAACTATTGTCATCCGTTTCTGATTTTCTGGCAGAAAGCAACCTGACTCCCGGTGATATAGATCTTCTTATGACCGGTGTGAGCGGTGATGTAAATACGGATCCGACTTATTTCAACCTTTCGAATAAACTATTTCCCAATTCAGTTCATGCTTATTATAAAAATCTTTGCGGTGAGTTTTTTACTGCGCCTGCATTCGGATTGTGGAGCGCTGCTACTTGTCTGAAAAACAATAATGTTCTTGATATTCAGAAAATTAATAGTGTTCGTAAAGAAAAAATCAAGACTGTTCTCCTTTATAATCAATACAAAAATAAAAACCATTCTTTAATTCTTCTGAAATGACATGGCTGTTAATACTTCTGATCTCCCTCCAAAGTGTTTTGCTTGTTGCAGCTCAGGTTTTTTTGAAAATATCGGTTCAACTCTTTGGCACTTTTTCCTGGACTATCAGCTATTTTAAAAATGTTTTTACTACTTGGCAATTCGCTGCTTCCGGCTTGTGTGCTCTATCCGGAATGATAGTTTGGATGGTTGTTCTGAAACGGTTTGAATTTAGTGTTGCCTACCCATTGCTGAGTATTAGCTACGTGATTGGGCTGATTGCAGCTCAGCTGTTTTTTCATGAAACCATCCCTTTGTCACGCTGGATTGGGGTCGCTATTATAATGATTGGTGTTTACTTTGTAGTAAAATAAGTTTTTTCTCTTCCCGTTATTTATATAAACTTGATTATGATGATTCGTTTTTGCCCCTATTTATTGAAAAATTTATTTGTCCTCTTTTTGATTGGAACTTTAACTCTTTCTTCTTATTCTCAAAGTGCTGATTTTAAATCATTGACAGATAGTGAAGAATTGGCGTTAATTGAAAAAATTAAAAAATCTTCTAAAACTACTTCTTCTATTAAATGTGATTTTATCCAGAATAAAAAACTTTCTTTCTTGAAAGATTTAGATGTTTCTACAGGGGTTATGTATTACAAAAATTCTCAAAAATTAAGATGGGAATATAAATCACCTAATCCCTACGTTTTTGTTTTAAACCAATCTAAAATTTATTTGCGAAATCCTCAAGGTGTCTCCTCTTATAATACAAATTCAAATCGTATTTATAAGGCTATTAGTGAGTTGATTATTGGTTTTATTAATGGACAGGGACTACAAAATAATACTAACTTCAAATCTGATTTTTTCTCAAATAATAAACAGATTTTTGTTAAACTGACTCCCGTAAATAGTGATATCAAGAAATTATTTTCCTCTGTATATCTGTATCTTGATATAAATTCTTATATTGCGAGCAAAATTGTTATGAATGAGAGCAGTGGAGATGTTACGACTTTATCCCTTTACAATATAAAACGAAATAGCACTTTTTCTGATGATATTTTTATACTTAAATAAGGACTTAAGTTTACAGAATTGGAAAAAGGCAATTCATCACGTTAGGGATGTAAAAAAATCATATTCTATGCTAAAAGATAATCTTTATCATATTGTTGAAGAAAATAAAATCGATGAGAATCAATATAATTTTCAGATTTCTCTGATTAGTGAATGCCCAATTTATAATGTTCACTTTCCCGGAAAACCTATTACTCCCGGAGCTTGTCTGATTGAGATTGCAAAAGAATTAATTGAAACTTACCTGAATAGAGAAGTGAAACTGACTTTGGCAGCTAATGTCAAATTTATTAACCTTCTGGAACCATCAAAATTTAAAGAGGTCTTTTTTCATTTTAATATTTTAGATAATAAAGCTCCCATATTTAAAGTTGATCTTGTTATCCAATATGAAGAGGTTGTTTTTGCTAAAATGATTTTACAGGTTGAATAATGTCTTCTGAATCTGACTTTTCTTTGAATGATTTCTGTGTTATTATACCTACATTTAATAATGCGGGAACTATTGTGAAGGTTATTGAAGATATCCTTATTTTTACAAAGAATATTATTGTGGTTAATGATGGTTCTAGTGACAATACTCTTTGTTTACTTGCTGATATTAAATCAATTTTTGTCATTAGCTATGAAAAAAACCATGGGAAGGGGTATGCTCTTAAAAAAGGCTTTATAAAAGCAATAGAATCGGGATTCCGATATGCTTTGACTATAGATTCTGATGGACAACATTTTGCTTCAGATATTCCTGCCTTTATCTCAATGATAAAAGAATTTCCTGATTCTTTAATTATTGGTAGCCGATTTCTTGAACAAGAAAATATGCCTTCAAAAAATAGTTTTGCCAATAAATTCTCCAATTTTTGGTTTCAACTCCAAACATCTCAAAAATTGCCCGATACACAGTCTGGCTTTAGATTATATCCTTTGAATAAAATAAAAAATATTCATCTCTTTTCTAATCGTTATGAAAGTGAACTTGAGATTCTGGTGAGATGTGCCTGGAATTTTATTCCTGTAAAAACAGTTTCCATTTCAGTTTATTATCCACCTGAAGATCAAAGAATTAGTCATTTTCGTCCAGGGATTGACTTTTTTAGAATTTCTATATTAAATACTATTTTTACTTTATTGGCTTTATTTTATTATTATCCAAAAGTATTTTTCAATTGGGCATTTCGGCATATACGTCGAGCTTTCCGCTTCAATCGCTAGAGTATATTAAAGATCTGAAAATGCTTATTGAGAAATCATTGAGTCACTTTTTCTAACTCATATTTAATGCCCTGTAAATTGTTATTACTACCCGGCATTCTGTTATATTGCCAAAAAGTAATCTTATCAGTGGTTACTTCATCTACAAGCCAACATTCATAACTATGATTATTTTCTGTAATAGAATTATCTAAAAAATTCATAGTCAACAACTTTCCATTTGAAAAATAGGTACCTGTAACGTTCTGTAATTCCCATGTATCATTTACTTTTAAATAGTAATCAAATGATTTATCACTTTTATAATTGATCATAAAATAGAAATTTGTAGAAGAATCATCGGAGAAGTACTTCTTACCTTGCCAAGTTCCAATGATCTGATTACTATAATCTTCAATACAACGTCGCAAAATATATATTTTGTCAGTGGATATATCAACATTATTAACCTTAACATAATTCTCCGTATATACAAACTTATTGGCTGTTAGACTTTCTATTTCTAATGAAATGTCAATATTCTCGCCTGTTAGATTGACACCTGAAATGAGAATTTCATCTTCAACAACTGAATATGTAAAATTAGAGTTTTTATGCCAGAATTTTCCTTGATTGTTAGCAAGAGTTACCCCTTCAGATATAGACTCTGTTCCGTTAGAAAGGAAATCTAATACAAATATTTCATTTGTTGGTTGAATCAGGTATTCAATTTCATTACACATCCATTTCCCTTTTATTTCTTCAGCATAATCAGGCTTATTTTTACAGGAGACAAATGAAATAACAATTAATGAGATAACAACGATTTGTTTCATAATATTATGATGTTTGCATTTAATACCATTTAAGCTGCAAAATTATAAAAAAAAACGGAGCCGAAGCTCCGTCTGAATTATTAATACATTCCTTGCATTCCTCCGGGCATTCCACCACCCATTGGCATTGGAGGATTTTCCTCCTTTATTTCTGCGAGAACACATTCTGTTGTCAAAAGCATTCCGGCTATTGAAGCAGCATTTTCAAGAGCAATACGAGCAACTTTGGTAGGATCAATAACACCGGCTTTTATTAAATCTTCAAATACTTCAGTATGAGCGTTGTATCCAAATGTCTCTTTTCCTTCCTTAACAGTATTAACTACTACAGAACCTTCTTTTCCGGCATTTGAAACAATTTGACGGAGAGGTTCCTCAAGTGCACGTTTTACAATCTCAACCCCAATTTTCTGGTCTTCATTAACGCACTTAATATTGTTTAATGCTTTAATAGCACGAATATATCCAACTCCTCCTCCTGGTATAATGCCTTCTTCTATTGCAGCTCTAGTAGCATGTAATGCGTCATCATAGCGGTCTTTTTTCTCTTTCATTTCAACTTCAGATGCAGCACCAACGTATATAACTGCAACTCCACCTGCTAATTTAGCCAATCGTTCTTGTAATTTTTCTTTATCATATTCAGAGGTGCTTTTTTCAATTTGTGCCTTAATTTGTGCAATACGAGCATCAATGGCAGCCTTTTCACCTTTGCCACTTACAATCGTGGTGTTTTCTTTATCAATGGTGATTTTTTCTGCTGTTCCAAGCATCTCAAGTGTAGTATCTTCAAGTTTAAATCCTTTTTCTTCAGAGATAACATAACCACCTGTAAGAATAGCAATATCTTCCAACATCTCTTTTCTTCTATCTCCAAATCCCGGAGCTTTCACAGCTACAATTTTTAAACCGGCACGAAGTCTGTTTACAACTAATGTAGCTAATGCTTCACTTTCAACGTCTTCAGAAATTATTAAAAGAGGACGACCTGTTTGAACTACTTTTTCCAAACTGGGTAAAAACTCTTTCATATTGCTAATTTTCTTGTCATAAATCAATATGTAAGGATTTTCATAAACAGTTTCCATCTTTTCTGCATCCGTAATGAAATAGGGAGAAATATATCCTCTGTCAAATTGCATTCCTTCAACAATTTTTACATGTGTATCTGTTCCTTTTGCTTCTTCAATAGTAATAACACCTTCTTTGCTGACCTTTTGCATAGCTTCTGCTATCATTTCTCCCACGGAATAATCATTATTAGCAGATATTGAGGCAACTTGCTTAATCTTTTCTGGATTATCTCCAATTTCACTTGATTGTGCTTTTAAATTTTCCACAACAGCACTTACAGCCAAATCTATACCACGTTTTAAATCCATCGGGTTTGCTCCGGCTGTAACATTTTTTAATCCGGTATTAAAAATTGATTGAGCCAAAACTGTAGCAGTAGTAGTACCATCTCCAGCCTGATCATTGGTCTTTGATGCCACTTCTTTAACCATTTGAGCTCCCATATTTTCAACAGGTTCAGATAACTCAATTTCTTTAGCAACGGTTACACCATCTTTTGTAATCTGAGGTGCTCCGAATTTTTTATCAATGATTACATTCCTTCCTTTGGGACCTAACGTAACTTTTACTGCATTTGCTAATGCATCCACGCCCTTTTTTAATCCTTCGCGTGCTTCCCAATCATACATAATCTCTTTTGCCATATTCGTTTATTTTAAAGTTGTTATTTAAATTATTTGCTTAGTATAAATATTAAAGTGTAGCATATATATCACTCTCTTTCATAATCAAATAGTTTACCCCTTCATATGAAATTTCAGTTCCGGAATATTTGCCATATAAAACAACATCTCCAACTTTTAATGTCATGGGTTCATCTTTCTTTCCGTTTCCAACGGCAACGACAGTTCCTTTTTGTGGTTTTTCT
>JAGVVH010000476.1 GCA_019135895.1 Bacteroidota bacterium
GACACTCATCAATTATTTTCTCTCACAATGTGCCAGAGAGAAGAGGAAACCTGAGGTTGTGTGGGACTGATGCGTTTCTTTTGGTTTATGAAACAGAGAGATTTACAACTCCATCGCTATTTTTATGCCCGCAGGGCCCGTCTAACATGCGCTTAACCAGCGAGCCGCGAATTGGCGCGGAGTTTGCTCACACGAGCACAGCGAGTCGCAAACTCCGTGACAACAGGCGAGTCTGGTTAAAGCGGGTGTTGGGCGCCACACATTTTATGGGCAAATTAAAGAATAGATTCTCGTAATAAATAACCATGTATTGAACCTCGTTCAATCATAAAATCAAGTATTGGGATTATTTTGTTTTTCAATCTTATTTCTTCCTTTATCTTTTGTCTATTAATGAAAATATATTTTCTTAAAAACTTCTCTAAGTAGAACATTGTTTTTGATTCTAAATCATCAAGGTTTAAAGAGCTGTTATTTACCACAATTGTATGAACCCAGTCAATGCCTTCATCTTTAAAGTTGCTTCCGATAGAATTCAAAACTTTGACAATAGAATACAATATTGCAGGAATATTCCCTATTTCCTTAGAAGCGTTTGCATAGAGAGACAAATTTTCACTTTTTAAGCTACTCCATGCTTCTATACCCTCACGCCACCAAGGCCACGCTAATAAATAGTTTATTATAATTTCTTTTAAATGATATCCACATGGATTTACACATAGTTCTTTTATTTTTGGATACAGGCTGTTCCAAATGTACCAAAATTGTTCATGGTTATTAAGGTAATCTTCAGCACTAATAAGTTCTCCAATAAAAGAAGCTGTTTCTTCTGTTGAAGAAAATGAATCAATAAATGGTTTAAGAAAAGTGTCAATTTCGGTTTTATCTCTTTGTAAAATAAAGTACGCAAACCTTTTGAAAGCACGTAAACGTAATGAATAAATATTAGAATCGCCTCCCGAATCATCTTTATAACTTCGTCTATCTTTAAGTAAATGTGAAGCCAAAAATGGCAAAGATTTCTCGTAAATGTCTAAGTGAATTTTATCTTTTGTATCAGAAGGAATTAATTGAAGGACTATTTCCAAATCATGAATGTCAAGTGAAGAAATATCGTTTATGTCAAACGATATTTCTTCAAAGGTGAAATCAGCATTTGTCTTCTCTAATTCTTCTAAAATAGAACTTTTAGAAATTCGACCCCAACCTATTTCTTTTCTTTTTTCGGCAACAATATTTTTGTAAATAGGTTTGAGTTTTATATATCCGAACAAAATTGACTGTGCAACTTTTGAATTTTGTTTCCATAAATTTGATTTGTGTATTGATTCAATGACGTAATCACATATTCTTTTGTATCCACCAAGAGGTGTTTCATCGAACAGAGTCAGAACCATTATTAAAATATATTTTTCCGTTTCTTCTGGATATTCATTTATTAATGCTGGAATCGCATGGAAAGATGCCTCAACTCCGTCACTTATTTGGTAGTCGTAATTATCGGCAAAAAGATTTGATATTGTTGAAAGAACGATTTCTTTGCAAAAAGCCTTATCTTCTTTCGAAAGTTTATCTTTGTGTTCAATCAATAATTTAGAACATGAAAACGCAGGTATGGAATAATCAAGCATACCTATTCCTTTTCGTCCCGATTTCAGTTCTTCAACAAGTTGTTTTGTTTCTGATAAAGCTAAAAGAGGATTGTTGTCATATTCCTCTTGTTTTGTGGTTTTAGTTTGATTTCTCGCACCAATCAAAAAATCTGCCCAAATTCTAAGCGAAGAATATTTAAAAAAATCTTGGTATTGATTTAACGCGTCTTCGCTTTCCTTTTTAAGATCATCAGAAAGTTCTTTAGGGGTAAATTCTATTAGCAAATGGTTGTCGTCATGTTGTGATACTTTTGGTATTAGATTTCGTCTGTCCATTCTTGCTAACAAAATTCCGTAAGATTTACTTGTTGAATCGTTTAATTTATGTTGGTCAATTATCTTATATAGTTTTTCTATGAATTCAGTGTTTTGTTCTTCTGTAAATCCTTTTACGCCAAAAAGCTGATAGTTCAAGAATAATGATTCTAAATTTAAGTTTCTATGTTTATCTTCACATGTTTTTAGTCGCTCGTCTGCGTATAAGGCATCTTTTAATTTATTCATTCCATAGCCCATAGAATAAAGCGATTTAGCATAGAACTCGTTTGTACATCTGATCGTGTCTATATGAAACAACTCTATTGTTTTGAATAAAATCAAAGCAACATCATAGAATTTATCAGGATTTGCAAGTACAACGCTACAAACAACAGAAGTAAGAGAAGCCGATTTTGATTGAATAAGAATTCTTAGAAGTATGTTCTGAAGTATTTCTGACTTTAAGATTCGAGAAAATTCTAAAAGAGTTTTTTCTAATGCCATATGTATTGATTGTAAAACATATGGAACAACAGGACTTCCGTTCCCTCGATACATACTCCAAATTGCCCAACTCAAATATTGAGTTACTTCCTTTTCATTAATGTGTAATGTTATTTTTACGACATCTTCTTTTCCAAAGTCAGATTGACTATAAGATTCGACTGCCTTATTCGTAAATTCTATGATAAAATCAAGCGTTTCATAGAATGCTACTTGCAATAACCATTTTATTGGTGTTTGATTGGCACTTGAAGGGAAATAGTTGAATTCATGTTTTTCTGCTAA
>JAGVVH010000400.1 GCA_019135895.1 Bacteroidota bacterium
CTTCAACTCCCGCTACACCTTCTCCGCCAAGGAAAAGGATATTGAAACCGGTTATTCATACTTTGGAGCTAGGTACTATGACAGCAATTTAAGCATCTGGCTCTCTGTTGACCCCTTGAGCGACAAGTACCCACATCAGTCAAATTATATCTATTGTGCTAATAATCCAGTAAGGTTAATAGACCCTACAGGAATGGAATGGGTGGATCCAGAAGGTAATAAAGTCAAAGATCATAGCAATATAAAAGTATATATTTTTTATAACCCTGAAAGTTTTGGAAGACAATCAAAACAAATGGCTAGGAGATTAGAGAAACAATATGGTAAAGGTAGTGTAGCCATGAGCGATGTTACGACGACCAAAGAGTTCGCACAAGATTGGGGAGATATGGCTAGTACAGATATTAAAGAAGTAAACATTAATCACCATGGTGGACCACAAACAATAAACTTAGATTATCAAAATAATCAATATCTTACTTCGACAGGAGATAAAAAAACTCCAATGGGAAACCCAGCAGTTAATGTAAGTGATTTGCCAACTCCTACTGGAAATGTAAACAATGCTCAATTAAATATTAATTCATGCCAATCCAATAATGCTACTAATATTTCCAAGGGGACTACAATAGCTGAAGCCTTTAGAGGAAATACATCTTTTAATTCTATAAGAACTACATCACGGGGAGTCAGTTATTTTAATTTATTAAAACCTGATGCTCCACACCCTCAAGATGATAGTAAATGGCAATATTTATATCGTCCTTCTTTGCCTCGATATCCTGGTATGGGATTACCACCTCGATAAATACTTTAAATAGCTAAAAAAAGAAGTTATGAAAAAAATAATCATTATATTATCACCAATAATTATCGTAACAGGTATTGTATTATTTATTTTTATGAAAGATAATATTATCAGAAAAGAAATGAAAATTTCATTTATAATAGCTCAGAATCATACTTCGAAAGACCTTGCTTATAATGGCTTTCTCAATTCTTTTGAATGGGTCATATTAAGCAATGAAGAACAGAAAAAGAATTGGGAAGATGCTGGTTATATTATTCCTTTTGTTAACTTTGAAAAAAACTATATTATTATATCTCGATATAAAATTTTAAAACTTTATCAGAAGGGAAGTAAATCAGAATGTACAGGTGTTTCCGATGGAAAAATTATTTTTGATAAGGAAGGATCTGACAGTAATTTATATTATATCTATCTCATGCCTAATGTAATGCTTTCTCAGGGAATAGGGTAATATACTAAATTAAACTTTACAATATATAGAGATATAAGCAACAGAATACTGCCATATCAACATTAGAATGCAAGGGTAAACCTTTCATTGATATAATCATTTCTATTCACCCTTAAAAATTAAAAGTCATGGCAGTAAAATTTAAATCAATCCTTCGGGGAGAACCCGGGGTTGTCGGAGGCGGCATTAAGAAGTATTATGCTATAGCCATTTCCTCCGGAGAACACTCATTAATCAAATTATCCACCTACATCTCCAAAGCGACTACCGTAAACAAGGCAGACGTATTGGCTGTTTTGAGCAGTTTGGTAGAGTTTATGATTATCGAACTTTCCGACGGAGCCATTATTCGTTTAGGAGAACTGGGCAGTTTACGTCTGAGTATCCATAGCGAAGGCGTAGAAAATGAAGAAGATTTAAAAGCATCCAGTATCAAAGACGTCTCTATCATCTTCACTCCGGGTTCGGAGTTGAAAAAAACGTTAAAGACATTGGATTTTGAGAAAATCAGCGAGAAATCAGAATAACTCCCGCATCCAAAGAGCCGGTAATCACCCATTCCACAGATGGTGTTTCCGGGTTTTTAAATCATGCGCAACAAGGTCTAATTTGATGCGGAACAGTTTTGTATTGTTGCTTAACAACCTTCCGTTTGTTGCGGAACAAAAAAAATTTCTTCCGCAAGAAAAAAAATCTGTTCCGCAACATTTTGGAGTCCATGCGGAACAAATCGAGGCTTGTTAAGCAACAATATGAAAACCTTGCGCATGAATTTAAGGCAGGTTGGGCATGGTTGTTTTTTCGGAGTGATGTATCAAATTAAGGTCTGTGTTCTCGGAGCGGTACTGTAGTTTGCAGTGTTTAGGGAGGTTGTTTTAGTATTAAAGGGTAGCAATATTTTTTTTGCAGATAATCTTTAAAACGTTTTTTAGATACAAAGGTCTCGATAAGTTTGAGGAGCATATTTTTTTCGTCGGGTTCAAGTTCGTTGATAAGTTGGAGTTGTTCCAAAACGGCTTTATCTTCCAAAGAAATCTCACCGGGCAGACTGTTTTTCTCTCCGAAGAAGATAATGTCATCTACACTCATTCCAAAATTTTTGGCTAAAAGGATCAGTCCGTCCACCGGGATTTCCTGTTGATTATTTTCCATTTTGGAATAACCGGTGCGGTGGGTATGGATAATATCGGCCATTTCCTGTTGAGTAAGTCCCTTGCTTTCTCTAAGTTTTTTTAAGCTGTTTCCTATTTTCATCGTCAAAAAGTTTTGTGCAAAGGTAGTAAATTAGAACAAAAACAACACTGTTGATAACTTTTAGAAAACATTATAGTTCTATAAAAGAACTTTATTTTATCTTTGCTGCGTTCTAAATATTCACATGAAAATTATTAACTATCACAACTAATTATCAACTAAAAAAACTAAGAAGATGAAGAG
>JAGVVH010000249.1 GCA_019135895.1 Bacteroidota bacterium
CATGCCCTACTCCTTTTCCGACTCTATTTATTCTTGCAAAGATCATATTGCAAATTGCACTTCTGCTCACATACTTGTTTCAAGCCTATTGTTTCCGGACAGTCCCATTTGCATAATAATTTTTCAGATTGGCATTTTACACTTGTGCATGAAGCACACAGCATCAAGGTCGAGCTCAACAGGACGATACCGATAATTTTAAAAACTCTGCTATTCATTTTGTTTCAGCCTCCTCGTAAAATCAGGGATAGAAGTTGCTGCTATATCTAGCATCTCTTTTCTCTTTTAAACGTCATTAGAACAAGATTTGTCATGCCGTCGCAGTCATTTGTAACAAAAGAATTGACGAGCTCCCAACCGTCTTTACCAAGCATATTCATTTCTGCCTCACATTTACGTTCGTTTACAGAGACATCGATAATACCTCTGTGGATTTCGAATTTGAGCATCTTGAATTCCCATTGCATGTTAATCTCCTTTACGAAATAATTAATATAAGTTTAAAAATTTCAAATATTATTGTTCATTTATTTAGAGGGACGTGGTGTTTCGACTTAATCTTCTTGTTCATCATCCGCGGTTTCATTTTTTAATGCAAAAATTATATCAAAGTTAGAAAAAGATATATCCAATTTATCTCCTTCATATGAGTAATCCTCGTTTAATGTAATCTTATACTTTTTTTCTATAATCTCTTTTGCAGCTTCTTTATCCATTCCATAAACACCATACGGTATTTTTAAAAAAGCGGCATGAAACGATATTCTGGATATTTTATCATCTGTTAATTTTACACAAACATATGCAAGTTTGTTTTTACTAACACAACCAGCAAAGAGCACCCCATTAAGTTCTTTGGCAAATTTTTTCAATTTAATTGCAGCCGCATTTTTACCCATGCCCAATTTAACGCCGACGACGGAAAATTGATTAATAATTCTATCATCATCACTAATTATTTCCTTTGTAGCTTTTGCCGCTAATACATTTTCTGAAAATATCATAAAAAGCATCATTGTTATTGTAATTATGATTGATATCTTTTTCATTTTGTCCCCACCTTTCTTAATTATTCCATTTTTGGGATTTATTCCTTCATAAACACTAAGTCCACTCACGGTGAAACTTATTCCATGTTTAAGTCTCATTTAAATCCAACCAAAAAATTATTTGATTTCCTTCTTGTATCTTTCAGTTAGTTTTTTAAATTCAGTTTCTAATTCCTTATTCTCAAACTTGGTCATTTCTGGTGATTGCAGATTCATTAAAGCATCAAACTCGCGTGTGCCTTGTCTTAATAAGTCAACAACATTACTACTCACGGCCACTGTCCTATATGTGTTTGTTGCTACAAAGAGATCGCCTTTAGATTTATCTAATGCATATTTGATTTTCTTTCTTTGGTCTTCCAACCATAGTATGTAAAATCTTGCGGCTTTTATGGTTAAGTTGTTTGCCTTAATATTGCTCTTCAAAACATCTTTATTTCCATAATTATTTGCAATACCTTTTTGAGCATTACTAATATTTATTTCAGCTTCTGCCCTATATTTCTTCATTTTGGGAAGATAATTTCTCTCAATTTTGTCAATGAAAGATGTTTGAGAATAAACGAGTACTTTACATAGTACAACAAACATTCCGTAATATTTTTTTGCTGCGACAAGGTCTTCCCCGCTTGCAACAACGAGATCTTGTAATTGAGTGGTTAGAGATTTGAGATTGTCATATATTATAGTCATGGTTACTATATCATCGGCCATAACAGTTGATAGTAAAATATCCAATTTATCTTCGTCTATAAAAAGTCCTACTTGTTCCAATTCTTTTGAAAATCTTCTCCTTAAATCTTTGAGATGTAGCTCGTAAATTTTTATCTTAGCTTGAGATTGTATAATATCTTTAGTCAAGCTTTCTACCGAACGATTAAATTTCCCGACAGATGCTATCGTTGCTCTGGGGGCAGTCATTCTGGCCCTTTTATATTCATCTATTAATTTATTTTCCTCAGCTATATACCCTTTATACTTGATATATTCGGACCTATAATCATTAATAAAAGTAATTTGAAGCATTTCAAATGCTTCTTCAATGAGCTTATTTATATTTTCAAGATTACTTTTCTTGTCAGTGCTAAAAAACGCTGATTCCGGAAGATCATCTTGCTTCTCCATTTTACTGACAGTTTCGTCTAAAATGGGCATTGATTTTTTAAATAACTTTTTTTGGTGTTCTGCTTTTGTTATTGAGTAAACTGGAGAAGCTATTGCCAATAAAACTATTATTAGGAAGATAGTTATTTTATTCATTTAATATTCTCCTCATTAAGAATAGTTTGTTTTGCTTTTTTACTTCAATTGCTGATCCAACCGATCCCGTATACATCCCACCAGCGTTTTCAAATCCTTTTCCGGCAACTTCAGCAGGAACGAAAGATCCATGTCCGTTTTCAACAATTTCTTGATGATTTCCAGTAGTGCAGGGTTATCTATTTCATTGCTCATGACTTTGACCCCTGTTTATCCGGGATAGAAGCAATCACTATATACATTAATAACAAAGAGTTAACTTTAACTCTTTTCGGTAAATACTTTTAGGAAAGGAGAATATTCTTAACGTCTGGAGAAAAACATAAGCCAAAGCACCCGCAAAATCAACCCATTTTAACCCATCATTTTCAGAAAGGAGAAACATCCAT
>JAGVVH010000185.1 GCA_019135895.1 Bacteroidota bacterium
CATTTGATCTTCAGTAACATCCCCTGCACCACCAATCATAATACAATGAAAAGTGCAGCCCTTTTCTTTAATTATCTTTAAAGCCTTAACCAGCACAAATACTCCCTTTGATTCGATAAGATGTGACAGAAACAATATCTGTGGAGCAACCGGGGGGGCGAGGGAGTGCTCACCGCTTTTATTTTCGACTTTCGGCTTTCGACTTTCGACTTGCACACCAGGTATCCCATTCGGGCAATAGTGAACTCTGTTCTCCGGAACATACTTATGAACATCAGGATATAGGTATTTTGAAAGAAGGATAACATCCGCACTTTTAAAAACCAGCCAGTATAGGAGGTTATCGAGAACCCTTCCCTGATTAATCCTGACTCCCTTATTATGAAAGTGAAAGACCCGTTTGATCCCGAAAAGCCTGACAAATAATACTAGCAGGGCATCTTTGTAGAATCCTATACCCCTCGATGATATGGTCATGTAGCATATGTCCGGTCTGAAGCATAGCAAGGCCTTGTTGACCTGCCAAATAAGCCCAAGGTATTTTAGTAATTTACCGACCGGATTTTTACCTATTTCATTAACCGACTCAGAAGTGCCAAGATTTATATAGCGACACTCAAAGTTTTTGTTGATAAAACTGCTATCTTTTATAAATGCGCCTACTATTGAAGACCCATGAACAGGCGGTGGATAATGTAAAATAAACAGTATTTTCAAAGTGTATAATATTTTGAAGAGGAATTATTGGTGGGGTCAGGAATGCACCATTATTCATTCAAACTACAATGGTATTTATGTATTCACTATCATAATCAACCATGTATGATTTTGTAACTATCCCTAAGATAAATTGTATATTACCTCTGAAAATGTCTTTGCCATCTCGTCCGTATTACTTCTTATCAAAATCAGTTCCTGGGCCTTTTTAGACATTACATTCCGATCTTCCTTTGAAAGTAAAATTGCCTTCTTCATTGCATCGATTAATGACCGCTTATTGTCTTTTACAAAACGAAATCCGGTAATGCCGTCATGAACAAGATCATTCTCAGTGCCATCAGCTTCGGACACAATACAGGGAGTTCCCCATAACATCGCTTGATTTAAAGCTAAGCCCCCCACACCTGGCAAAACAAAAAAATCTGCTGCAGCGAAATATTGCTCAACGCCTTTTTCAATCCTTCCGAAGAATATGATATCTTTTGTGTTATTTACATCTGCCATCATCTCTAATTCTGTTCTCATTGGTCCATCACCTATGACCCATAAGCAAGTCTCTGGTAAATCTTCACGCAGTATTTTAAAACACTCAATAAGTAAATCCACCTGCTTCTCTTTAAACAGTCCGCCAACATAGAGAAAAGTCATTCTCTTGTCTTTAGTTTTAATTGCACTAGCAAAGGGAATAACAGTTTGACTCATCTCGTAGTAATCCTCTGTATCAATGCCGTTATAAGCAATTTTCATAGGGGTGGAAATGCCAATCTTTCGGAAATATTCAAAAGCAGTTGTACTATAACAAATAATGAAATCCACTTTGTTGAAGAATGACTTTTCCAGGAAGGTTTTCAATTTGCTAATTACTGGATTTTTAATATCAGGGTGCCAGCCACAAGCCCATGAAATTATCTTTAAGCCCAACAGTTTTTTGAAAATAATGAAATACCAGGATGTTAAATTACTTGACGCCCCCTCAAGTATTAATGTTCTACTTCCTCCCATTCTGATCTTCCTGATCAAGTCGAGACTGAATGAAAGTTTAATTGAAGCAAATGAAATTGATCTGGTTGAGTAAGTATTATAAAACTCACTCTCATTAACCGTCCTTCCTGGGCGTCCATCATTTATAAGCTTGTTCTGAAAGTAAAATATTATTCTTCCCTCTAATTGGGAAGAGAGCTTTTCATAAAACCGAATTCTATAATGAGTTAAAATAGGAGCTATTAAAGCTACATTCTTAATCATAACAGGTAAAGAGGTTTTCCGTAAATTAAACAAGTTGTGAAAATATCAACCAAAGAACAACCGCATGGTTATTCTTACTAGCTATGTGAGTGTTTATCCACAGCCATTTTAAATATTTCCTTATTGAACAAAATGAATGGCACAAAAAATAATGCCTTGGAAAATAAATGCATTTTTATTGAGAGATAGATCTCAATTATTGCGTCTCGCTTATAACCAAGCATAAGGTAGCTTTTAGCTCGCATTTTATGCCACATGGAAATGTATTGCTTTAAATGAGGAATTCGATCATTTTGATACATTTTTTCTAACTCTAAGCCCACATAATCACGACTTTGCGGTTTTCTAAACTGTGCCTTTCCATCAAGAATGAAAATTGATAATGGTGTAATAGAATATACTATTTTAAATCGAACAGCCAATTTTGCCCATGTAATCAAGTCCTCACCAGATGTTATACCAACCGGGAATCCGCCAATAGATTTGATTGCCTCTTTTTTAAGCACAACTGCCGAAGAATTCAGTGGTGGGTGAGAACAGGAGGCCACCTGGAAGTAATTACCGATAATTCCATGATCACCCTTAAACCTTAGTTTCTTCAAGTGGTTTCTCTCACGGCGGCCTGAAATGTCCTGCATATAATAGGCTGTAGCAGCCACACTACATTCTGGGTACTTTTCAAGAAGTTCTGTAATAGTTTGCAAAAATTCCGGCAGCCATTCATCGTCGGCATCTAAGCAGGCTATCCACTCATTCTTTGCTTCAATAAAACCACGATTTCTTGCTGCAGACACACCCTGATTTGACTGGCTGACAAGTTGAATTAAAGGATGATTTAATTGCATCACAAGCTGTGCTGAATTATCAGTTGAGCCATCATTTATAACAATTATTTCCTCTGGCAGAACGGTCTGGTTAAAGACTGAATTCAGGGCTCTTAAGACTGTATCCTTCTTATTGTAAAGAGGTATCACTACCGAGATCTTCATTTCTTTTCAGGCTATATACAATGCCGATCATGGCAAAGAAATAGTTTGGAAAATAAATTGTGTACTTAAGTATATTATCTGTAAACATGAACATCATGAAGCTTATGTACAGGGTTAAGGTTGATGTTGAGATTAGCCATATATAATGACTCTCTCTATGCTTTTTTGATAATTTGAAAAGAGAAATGAACGACGAGGCAAAACCAAAAAGTAAAACGGCTAGCCCGACATAACCATAATTGAACCTGACTGAGAGGTAATCATTATGTGCTTCGCCGCCTCTTCTTCTTGATATTTTGGTCAGGTATGCGTTATCTGCTCTTGGTCCGTTCCCCCAAACTGGCTCTGCCTTTAGTCCCGGTTCCAATGCTTTTTTCCATGAGATCCTCCCGCTGCTGCGAATTTTTGGATTTTCATAATAATTAATCGTTAGATCGCTGAGAGAGCCCTCGCCCCTATAAAATGTCTTTTCCTGGAAAGATTTGGAATTAAATACCATAATGAAGACTAAAATTCCCAAACCCCCAAACAAAATCTTTCCTTTTAGACTCCGATTTGCAAAATGAAAAATAAAGATCGCTGCCAAAGCTACAATACCCATACGAGTAACATCTATTACGGGTGCCAAAAACAAGATACCGGCATATAACAAGTACCGCTTCTCTCTTGAAATGAAATAAAGAGCCACGAAGATGCTAAATGCAACTGAAAATATCATAGGCACGGCAGCTGAAGCCGGAGTATATCCGCTGCGAAACAGGTAGCCATATACGAACATTGCCATTACTGCTAAACAAAGCCTTATAAACCATTTAAACATCCATTGAAGGTCATTTTCAGAATAGGCAAATCCTGAAGCCACAACCCCGATAAGCAATGGTAAGCTATATTGAAGTGTAAGCTGAAGCCCAAGAAATGAAAAATCAATAATCAGGTAAACAATTAGATACATAAGCCACGGAAACCAGAACCAAACAGGGAAATCTATTTTTCTTGTCCTCGTTAAATTCAAAATGGTCACGAACAACATTATCATCCATGCCCACCCTGTAAGGTTTAATCCGAAAATCTGCCCTGGAATGAATGGGAAAACATAAGGAATAAAGGGCAGTGCTGTTGTCAACAGCAATGCGCTGAAGAATATTCTGAGGCGACTTTTCAATCGGTTAGTAGTAGGTAGTAAAAAGTAACTAAGAGCTATGAGACACTCGAAAGATAATGATTGTAAAGGGCTTGCATTTTTCTTGTGAATATTTCTAAGCTGAAATATTCGTTTATTCTTTTTATCCCAGTAGAACCGAAGTGGTGGCGGAGGCTTGGATTCGTGATCAGTTTCTGAATTGCTCGTACCAAAGCGTCAATATCATCAACAGGGAAGAGGATGCCAGTTTCTCCATCAATAATGATTTCTTTCAATCCTGTAGAATCTGATGCTACAACCGCCTTGCCAGCAGCCATGGCTTCAGCAGCTGTAAGGCCGAAACCTTCAAAACGAGATGGTACAATTACCATATCCATGATTGACATTAGCTGCATGGCTTTCCCCCAATCTGCTTCTCCATAAAAGGTCACTCTGGAGTCCAGCCCGTAATCTTCCACTCTTTTCTTAAGCAGATTTTCCTCAGGACCTGTACCCACAATCAGCACATGACATGCAGTACATTCCCGAACAAGATTCTTAAATGCTTCTATCAATATATCTATACCTTTTTCATGCCGTAGCCTTGATATAGCACCAATGACAAGTCTATCTTCCTTAATTGAAAGCTTTTCCCCGAGGTCCTTGGTATTCACTGCTTCAACTGTTTCTTGTATCAATTTTACATCAATTGAATTGTGAATCGTAAAATGATGGCATTGCCTTCGCGAGGGATTGTTTTCATCAATCAAATGGGAAGACCCGAACCAGCTAAGCTCGGCGTTCTGTGAAACTGTAATAAACTTTGTTGTGAATAATGATGCTATTCTTAGAATAAGCTTTGCCAATCGGCCATGTGATCTGGTATAAGGCTGATGGACAGTTGCAAATATATGCTTTACACCGGCCAGTCTAGCTGCAATTATCGGTAGCGCCCCCGGGGCCATATACTGAACATGGACAAAATGGGGATTAATCGTTTTTATCTGCCTTTTCAGTCGATGGACAAGTTTCAGTGGAGTGATTTTTCTGTCCAGGTGCGGCAGCTCAACATGTGACCCTGCAGCTCTAAATTCTCTCACCATCTGGTCATCAAACTCGAAATAACAAAGCACGCAGACATCATAACCGCATGAATGCAAGACCCTTGCCAGACTGAGAGTTTGCATTTCAGTTCCACCTCTCAAAAGACAAGGGATTGTTATCAAAACTTTCAATTAAAAGCTGTTTTTGAGTGAAACTAGCTTATTCCTGTACTTTGATACCGCTCTTCCCGACTTAAAACTAAATCTGTAAAGTGATTTCACCTGTTTGGTCCAACCTGCTTTATAGTTCTCATCACCTCTCAGGTGGTCAAATACCCGGAAGCTATTATTAATTGCATACTCAACCAACTTATAAAGATGAATCTTCCCTGGAGATATATTTTCAAATCTAGACTCAATCGCAGGCATATAATAGTAATATACCCCTGAATACTTAAAGCCCAGATGATAGCTCAACAATTCATCGCCAGCTTTCAGGGCAGAGAAATGAACAATACCGGGTTCAAGACCATATTTAAGCAGATTGTCATGAAATCCAGGGGCTTTATAAGCATGTGGCCATCGTACTCTGTGAAGTTCAAGAAAATGAGGCAAAACACATAAGGCTTCAGAAATATTCTTATACTCAACCAAACTTATTGGTCCTGCTTCTTCTATTCTTCTTATCTGTCTCCGTATGTCCCCACGCAATGAAGCTCTCAGGCTTTGAAGGTATTGTTCAATACTGTTAAAGCCTGCCAGATCACAAAAAGGCGATACCTGCTCTTCCTTTGACCATCCATCACCTGTCATTTCTGTCAGAACGCCGTTTATTTCCAGAAAATCAAATGAAAAAGCTTCTGATAGTCCTTTCAAGATGCAACTCAATACGTATTCCCAATCTAATTTATCATTGGCACCAACACAATAAGGTTCATGGTAGTCAAAATCTGCATATCCGACAGGAACGATA
This sequence comes from Bacteroidota bacterium, assembly GCA_019135895.1. Classification (GTDB taxonomy): domain Bacteria; phylum Bacteroidota; class Bacteroidia; order Bacteroidales; family WCHB1-69; genus JAGVVH01. Next base: position 6,091 of record JAGVVH010000185.1, read on the forward strand.
AGTCTCTGAAAGGCATTTTTCCAGTTGCGATGCCAGAGTACGAGTGGCAGAAAGAGAGTAGTTGTCTCATTTTCGACTATGCAGAAGAACGAGGTGAGCTTTCTCAGCGGGCGGTAGGTGTCAAGCCATGCCATGCAAAGCGCCGGATGGAAGAAGACATGACTGTTAACCGCATTCACGGCCCAGGAGAGCCATTTGTCCTGAAATTCACGACTGTAAATCTCATCCCAGTCAGTAACAAATCTTATGTTCCAGCCGCCTGACACTTTTTCTATAAAACTTTTTCGACAATTTCAAAGGGATAGTTAAATGCTTTCAGAAGTGACTTTGGCAATATGCCGCTCCAAGACTTACCGTCAGGAGTAAGGGGTTTAAGATAGATATCCAGTAGCTCTTTTTTTCGTAACAAATGTTCATTGATATCAATCTTCTGTAGTTTCTTAAGCCTTTTAACTGATAATTTCCAAGGTCTCAGGTTGTACCATGCCCATACCCAGTAATACCATAATTGTGGCTTATGGTCTGATAGCTTTATTGCCTCTGCAGCTATTTCTGCGCATGCAACATGATCAAAAGGCCAGTAATCGAGCGGATGTGTGGCAAAAACGGCGTCCGGCTTGACCCTATCAATCAGCTCCTTAACGTCTGATACAGCTTCTTCAAATCCAGGTTCTCCAGGATGAGGTATGTTACCATCGGGGAGATGCCGTCTGTAAATATTAGAATCATTGATCGTAAGTCGTGCGGCAGATTTTTCGGAGAGCTGAATCCGTTGCCTTCTTATTTCTTCAATGTTATTCCAAGTACCCGAACTTTCTCCGTCGGTTAAGTATAATATAGACACCTCGCCTCCTCGTGTGAGAAGATCCATCATAATTCCACCCAAGCCCAAAACTTCGTCGTCAGGATGAGGCGCCAAAATCAATGTCCGATTAAAAAAAAGTTCTTTTGTCCTATGGCTAAACAATCTTAGCAAAATAGAAATCAGAATAACATTAAATCTTCTTAGGATGTTTTTCAAGATGTATTTTTAGAATGACGACTCTAGGAGCTTTACAACCCTATTCTCCCCTAGGTACTCTTTAAGGCTAGAGTTTATGACTATTTCGTCGAGTCGATTTTCAGTTTTCATCTTCTTAATGAAAAGTATCTTATCTGCGATATCTGCAACACTAGAATTATCTGAGGCAACTCCACCCCCATATTTTTCAAGTAGCCGTTTTACTTCTCCGTTTTGAGGAGAGATCGCAAGGATAGGTTTATTTAGCTGGGCGTAATCGGAGATTTTACTGGGAAGAAAAATCCCTATTGTCAACTTTGCCTCTAAAATCAAAAGCACATCATACTCTGCCATTTTCTTCATCGCTCTGTAGTATGGCATTGGTTCTATCGCCCTTATAAATTTATTTAGATTCAGGTCCTCTATCAGATCTGATGCCTGCTTTGAAATAACACCCATAATATCCAGGTATACTTTTTCATCTGACTGATCATTAAGCCTTTTCAGTGCCATGAATAGATTCGTAGGATCCCTTTCTATTGACATATTACCCGAATGAACTATATGTAATCCGTTGGCAGGTAATACCCCTTCATAGGATACTTGGTCATTAAGCATAATATGCGGTATAATTGCTGTGCGACTATCCTCTATTCTAAAATGTGCCTTAAAATTAGCAGCTAGCATTTCAGAAGGAAAGGTGATTGTATCTGCAAATTTTAAAATTTCTTGTGTGTACTTTTTGGAAATGATTCTTTTCCAAGTCGTCAGGTATCTTTCATATGGGTCAGGCCAGGTACCAGTTGACGGATCATTCCAGTTGGCAATCCACTTTACCTTTAGCTTTTTCTTAAGTCGTAGCCCTACCAAGTGAGCAATATCTGATGGAGATCTTGTAAGGATTATATCTATATTCCCTTCCTGAATAAGCTCTTTAGCTTTTTTATACGTAAATCCAGCCCATCTGATTCCCTCTATCGGGTACCCAAATCTGATAGTGTTTTTTATGATTTCACAAGATCTTTGCCACGATCCTCCAACAGGATAGGTTATAGTCAATGTCAAAGGCTTAAGCTGCAGCCACGGTTCTCGCCATTCTGAGTTATAGGTTTGACCTTCGTCAATTTTAGAAATGACTTGAACTGAATGGCCACTATTTAGCAAAGCCAAAACTAATTTTCCATTTGCAATATTTTCAGAAAACTCGTAGGGAGGGAATCCGGATGCTATAAATAAAATATTAGCCATTTAAACTGGACCGAATAATTGTATTAAAGTCGCTTCTTATTGTTCTGGCAATGTCTCGGCTCTTAGAGAAAATTTTTTTCCCTAGCCGATCGGCATCCTCCATCATCTTGTTAAAGGCAGAAACCAGTTTTTCATAGTTTAATTCACTGTCAGGTATTACATAGTCTTTCAGACCATACTGATTCATGAATTCAACTGTTTTGGGATGATAAGCCAATGCAATTAACGGTGTTCCTGCAGCGAGGGCAAAAATCACTGAGTGTGTTTTATGGCCTACAAAATATCTGCACTCCTCAACCAGTTTGAAATGAGATAAAGCATCCAAATCCTTATCGACTACTGAACAATTGCTTTTATTTTTTGTGTTTGAGATAACCTTATTAACTAACCATCTGTCATCCGGACCGCTCCCCTTAAGCTCCATTGGAATAAACAACACTTCGCAATTCAATCTTTCAACACAATAATCCGCAAAATTGCTCAGGATCGTAACATAGTTATTTAATTCTTCAGGCGAGCGTGAAACAGTACTATAGACGCTAATGCCAACAATATTCTTTCTATCAGTGGCAGGTTTATACTCAGCAAGCTCGTTGAGCGAAATCACGGTTTCGTAAGTTATCTTCACTTTTTCTGGATCTATTCCCATAGATATAGCTAACTCTGAAGATTTCTTCTCCCTGGCATAGATTACACCGACACCCTGCAGTACTTTTCTGACAAACGTCTCATTCCTCGGATTAGAGAATACAAGAGGTCCGATGGATTGTGACCAGAGCACCACCTTTTTCTTCATATGTATACAACAAGCAAGGTCAAACAATTGAGAACTAATGGCATCCCTGGCGAGAAGGGTAGTAATATGATGGCCTCCTGTGCTTATTATTAGGTCACTGTTCCTGGCTGCTCTGTAAAATGACGGGTTGACAAGTAGCCTGACAAGAAAAGCGGGCATCTCTCTAATTAAAACTGAACGTAATAAAGAGTAGGTTAAGGGTTTTATCCGTCTGAGAAGGAAAAATCCAAACCTAATAACTGGATTCTTTATCTTTACACTATAATCCCATCCCCATGGAACAATGTTGATATTGCGATCCTCAAACTGATTTTCCCATTCCGCAGGTGTTGAAGTTGAAACGGTGATCTGGCAATTACCATAAGGCTCTAATAACCTCAGCAAGGAATAAAGAACCGCCCTGTCACCTTTATTCGAAGAGTACTGATTGATAATTAATATTTTCTTCATCGTACCTTCCCTTTTAGAAAAAGTGAGTGCTCTGGTCCTTTTCTCACAGGAGCTTCTGAATGTTTTTCCGGATATCCAAGAACTACATTTATAATGATCTGATTATGCTCGGGAATTGACAAAAGTTCTCTTAGGCGAGTTTCGTCTCCAATGTCTTTTAATGCCCAACTGAGGGTTGTTACGCTTAGACCTGTCAATTCGGCAGAAAGCAAAAAATTCTGAACCCCAAGCGCAACATCTATAGCAGGCACGTAAGCTTCGTCAGGGAGATAATAACCACGCATATCTGCCGTAAAAGAGACAAAAACAGGTACAAAATCACTAAATCCGGTTCCCCCCTTACAGCATTTCAAGCACTCCCTGGCTAATTCAGGGTCAGTTGTTGCAAACAATACAATGGGTTGCTTGTTGCAGCTTGATGGAGCCCAATTTACAGTCCTTGCAAGTTGCCCGATCAATTCACTGCTCACAACTCTTCGCTGAAATGACCTGTTGGATCTACGATTTCTCAATAATAAAGCGAAATCATTAAGGCTAATTCCACACGGTTCAGGATGCTGCTCTTTTATAGTAACCAAGCCATTCACCTGTAATTCATTGTACAATTCAAGTTTTTCCTTTGCCCATAATAATGTAGGGTCATCAGAAAATTCCTTTTCAGCTATTTCGATGTGCTTTTTCAATTCGCCTGCGATGCTTCCGCTGTGCCCCCTCTCCAAATCAGATCTCTGCAGACCCTTGTCCAGGATGTGTCCGAACTTCCGGACCATTAGAAGGGAGACTGCTGTATCAACACCCGTGCTCCTGGTAATAATATCGGAGTATTTTTCCAGATCATTGATCAGAGTTCTGTACTTGCCGTGAACAAGGAAAGGTTTTGACCTCAAGAATTCTATTTTCCTGCGTCCAACCAGTTTAAGAATGGTTTTCTTAAGAAATGACATAATTATTTATCATTCGGTTTCCAGATTGTTTGCATCCTGATTCTCAGGTCTCGCATGCTAAACCATACCTGAGGTAAAAAGATTTTATAGTATCCCATTAGCACGGCTGAAAGTGTAATGCTAAAGGCCAAAGCCTGGAAAAGAATATTAGCCCATGATTGACTGATTTCGAATCTCGTCTTGATTAGAAAGGACAATCCCAGCAAACTGAAACTTAGCACCAACGGAATTAAGTACTTCTTTAAGGGTTCCAATAATGATTCATTCAATATTTTCCTCCAGATTAGAATCATTGCGGCTACTCCAGCCAATGGACTTACGAGATAGGCAATACCCGCTCCGTTAAGGCCTAGTTTTGGGATAAGCAGGAAATCCAACACGACAATTATCAGGGAGCTGGCAATAACAATATACATGTTAAATACAGGTTTACCAATTCCCTTGAAAAGGTTTTCATAAACCGGAAATGCTCCTCTGATCATACAGCTCATTGCCAATATGATCGCAATGCTTTGTGTTTCTGCCGCAAATGATGGTGATATCCATAGGGAAATGAAGTCTTTTATGATCAGACTCAATGTAGAAAAGACAATCAATGTAAAAATCAGTCCGATTAATGTGAATTCCTTGTAAAGCAACTTAGCCGTCTCATCCAGTTTATCAACGCTAAACCGTGGAAATAACACTACTGAAGCTGCCGCAACGAGTCCAAGAATCTTAAAAATAATTTGCTGTGGTACCGAGAAGTATGCAATAGCAGCACTACCTATGAAATACCCTAATAGAATCCGGTCGGTATATTGCCATAATAGACCAACCATCTGAGTGATAAATGCGATAATCGAATAATTAAATATTTCTTTAAACGTTGCCACGGACGGCACTCCAATCAATCTGAAGGTCCCCAGAAGTTTAGATGAATAGATGTAATTTACAACAGAGATAATTATCGCAAGAATAGCTTCCGAGAAAACAATGCCGATTAATCCATATCCGGATAAAAGGACCACTACATATAGGCCTACCCTAAGTATTGTTTCTGCGATTGCTATTTTACTGGAAATGTCAAATCTCTGCAGGGACTGGGGTACAATGCTGAAAATCCCAGTAATAAACCTTATAAAAAAAGTAATTGCAGATATGGTGATCAGCCTGACGCCCAGGCTGAAATCGACTTCTGTCTCCTTAAGCAATCCGAAGATAAGCCCTGCCAATAAAATCAGGACTATTGCCGTTACAGTACCCAGAACAAGGTTAGTCCAAAAGGAAGTTGAAAATACTCTCTTTAATGAGTCTGAATCATTCTTGTTGTGATATAGAGCAATAAACCTTAATGAGGCTTCACTAAAACCAAAATTGGCAATACTTGCCATTCCGTTGATTGTCCCGAGGAAGATGAAAAATCCATAATTTGAATCTCCAAGACGATGAACCATGAAAGGAAAAAGGAAAAACAACGATAAAATGGAAAAACCATAGTTAGTTATACTCCAAATGGAATTTGTTTTTATTCCGTTTATAGCCATTCAGCAGAAGGACGCTTTAACTATTAAGAAAAGCCTCAGTTATTCTTGATGATGCTTTCCCATCTCCGTACGGGTTAACAGCCTCAGACATTATTTGGTAATAAACTACATCTTTAAGTAAGAGGTTTACCTCTTTTTTAATGTTAGCCTTATCTGCTCCTATCAACCTTACAGTTCCTGCTTCAATGCCCTCCGGTCGCTCAGTAGTATTGCGCATTACGAGAACTGGTTTCCCCAGCCCCGGCGCCTCTTCCTGAATGCCGCCACTGTCAGTCAGCACCAAAACGCATTTCTTCATCAGGTAAACAAAAGACAGGTATTGAATTGGTTCGATAAGGAAAATATTCGGTTCCTCATCGTTTGCATTTAATCCCAGAATATCGTTGACAGGCTTGCGAACATTGGGATTTAAATGGACCGGGTAAACAAAATCAATCTCATGATGGTAATGCGCCAGGTCGCGGATGGCTTCACAAATGTTTACAAACCCTTCTCCGAAATTTTCGCGTCTGTGACCAGTTATCAAAACCATTTTTCTCTTGCCTTCATTCCCGTTCCATAACCGTAATCTTTCAATTGGCAAACCTTTCTCAATCAGATCATATTCAATTGATTCAATGATTCCGGGATTCTTTTCGATCTTACTCAGCACCAGATGAAGTGAATCAATTACAGTGTTTCCAGTAATGAAAACTCTTTCCTCTGCCACTCCCTCTGCTAATAGATTTCGCTTGTTAAGTTCTGTGGGAGCAAAATGCCATGTGGCTATACGGCCCGTTATCTGCCGGTTCATCTCTTCGGGCCATGGGCTGTAAATATTATTGGTCCGCAATCCCGCCTCAACATGCCCAACCGGGATCTGCTGATAAAAAGCAGCAAGCGCTGCAGCTGCTGAACTAGTGGTGTCGCCGTGAACAAGAACAATATCAGGCTTTACTTTTAAAAGTACATCGCGCATGCCTGTAAGAACACGCGTTGTGACATCAGTAAGATCCTGCCCGGGCTGCATTATGTTCAGGTCAATATCAGGGACAATCTCAAAAATCTTCAGCACCTGGTCTAGCATCTCACGATGCTGAGCAGTGACACACACCACTGTCTCAAACTGATTAGGATGCTTCTGAAACTCCTTTACAACCGGAGCCATTTTTATCGCCTCAGGACGGGTGCCAAATACTATCAGTACTTTCTTCATTGAAAGAAATACAACAAAAGAGAGAAATCTCCTTATTCAGATTGATTAAAAATGCTAAACAGGTTGCGGAACCTACTTGAGAAGATTAAGCAATTTTCTGCCGCGGTCTCTGTGAAAGGTAGTCGGTATCCCCTTGTAGATTTTCCATGGGTCAAGGTCTTTCAAAACCAGTGACATCGCTCCCAAAGCGACTCCTTCACCGATACGCACTTTCGGCATGACAACACATCCTGCACCTAACTGAGAATACCGCCCTATCCTTACCTCGCCGCCGGTCACGTTCGTAAGAGACTCGTCAACCATAGGCCCGATGAGATAGTCACCCGAGAAATCATCCGTTTTCCCGTATAACGCACTGTATGCCGATATGTGAATGTGACTGCCAAGCTTTATAGTCCCCGAGAGAATACAGAAATCATCTATCCTGACATGACTGCCAATCTCAATGGTTCCCGGCGAATAAAGCCTCGCAAAACGGCTTATCAGAACATTCTCACCGTACGACTTCAATCCCAGCCCGGCAAGTTCGTCATGTGAATAAAACGAGTTGTCCATCTTACCTCCCTTCTCCCAGCAAATCACATATATATTCAACAACATCCGCACCGAGATGCGGATACAACGGCAGACAAATAACCTGTCCCGAAACCCGGTTGGCAACCTGAAGATTATCGCGCCCGGCAGAGGGTAATCCCCTGTAGGTCGGAAAATTGCTGATCAGAGGATAAAAATACCTCCTGCCATAGACGTTGTGACTCCTCAGTCGCTCATAAACGGCATCACGACTCTCACCATACTCCTTCTCATCAACCATCACGGGGAGATAGGTGTATGAGTGATGCACACCCTCAGGCTCGGCAGGCAGACTCAATCCTCTTACACCGGAAAGACGCTCGCGGTAGACGGTGGCAAGCGCCTTGCAACGCATGATATAGTCGTCGATGTGCTTCAGCTGCACCAGCCCGAACGCAGCCTGCAGTTCGTTCATCTTGGCGTTGATGCCCGGACCTACCACAGTCACCTCATCGGCGAAGCCGAAATTCTTCAGGAAATCAATCCGCTTCTTGGTCTTCTCATCATGACAGATGATAGCCCCTCCTTCAATGGTGCTGAACCGCTTGGTGGCATGA
>JAGVVH010000107.1 GCA_019135895.1 Bacteroidota bacterium
AATAGCGCTGAAATTGAAATCAAGAAAAAAGGGGGAAGCTGGAAAACTTCCCCCTTTTTATTTTTACATTGGCGTCCCCACGCGGATTCGAACCGCGGTTACAGGCGTGAAAGGGGAAAACGCAGTTTTCCTTCCAAAAATACTCAATAAAATCTAATACTTAAAATTAACACCTCATTAAATTGCCTATATTTTTAAGCCAAAGTACCACGAGAAGTACCACGAAAGTTTTATATTAACACTTTACAATGACTGTTGAAAAGGAGAAATGATGTTTATATTTGTCTTAAAAGTACAATTAGACACCCTTAAGCCCTGACGCAATACTCATTTTTGAAAACACTAAATTAATATGAATATCGATTACATGCGTGTAATTTGACATCCGTAGTTATTTTCCTTATAATGTCATTAAATAAAAAATTAAATCTAACATTCCTTTAAATTTTTCAGCGCCATACCGGCTATCATATAATCAATTGAAGTTGCTCTATAAAACTAGATCGAGGGAGAAAATGGCAGTTCTAGTGGAAGCAATCTCCATCATAATCAGAAGAACAGCCATTGATAAAAAATATCCTGGCGGATGGGATGCTTTTGTTAAGAATGCGCCTAATCAAACGCTTTGCGCAGACAAAAAAATTGCACGTCTCGGTTTCATGTCTCCATTTGATGTTGAGTCTTTTATTAAAGGATTAGAAAAATCGGTTTCAAATATCTTGTGAATGGTCAAACTTCAGAGATCGCTGTTATTGATCAGCTCAAGGGATTTATGGCTCCTTGCGATTGGCTCAATGCTGGTCATGTAGAAATGGATAGTGACAAATATAAGATAGCAGCTTGTAAACTTAAAGGATGCCGTTCAAAACACATAATATTCCCGGAAGGGTGGGAATACAACAAATCTTTAAGCAGAGAATATGGCTTTGTCCCTAACGAACACATGGGCAAAAGTCTGAAATATTTACGCCATGAAAATGGCATTGATGTTTATTTGAATAAGGTGACTGGCAAGGAAGTATACATTGGAAGAACTGGTAAAGTAGAAAAATAATTCTGTAACTAAATCATATTAAAAATATTTAGGAGCAAATCTTTTATGTTTACCGATCTAGAAATTTCTATAATAATTATTTTCTATTTAATACCTGCATTAATATGTCTATATAATCTATTTAAGAAAAAAGAATTTAAATTTGAAGCTCCTTTTTATAGTATTTGGCTTATTTTCTATTGTTTTATACCATTTTCTAATATTTACGAGATGATACGAATCATCTTTAAAATGCAATATGATGTTGAAACCTATAATGATTTAAAAAAAATACCCCCTATTCACTATAAGTTACAAATGTATCTGTTTATTATAGGAATTGTGTTTTCTTATTTTTATTTATCACAACCTTTTGAATCTATTGTTGAGGATAATTCAGGAGAATTAATCGGGTTTTGGTCGATTGCTGTGATTGAGTCAGGAGAAATAAAAGGCATTGACAATAAGATAAGAGAATTACTGCAAGGAAAGCGTTTTTGGCAAAATCAACTAGATGAAATTAATCATGAGCTGAAAAAAGCATTGAACGAACCGGATCGACAGAGAAGGGAAGATGAAAAAATGAAGCAAGCGGTAATAGAAATCGAACGAAGGTTAGAAGAATACTACAATAAAAATCCGGACAAGAGACCTTCTTCAAAACAAAGTAGAGCAGATGAATTGAGGGCACAAGCGAATCAGATTGAGTCAAATAGAGAGAAGCAACTCTTGGAAGCCATAAGACTTGATCGAATAGCAAAACTTAACAAACTGCTTACCGTAGTACAAGCAAAGATAAATGAAGAAAGTGTCAACTAAGGACTGCGTTAATTATCTATGAATACAAAAATCCCCTTCGGTCATAATTTGACCAAAGGAGATAAAGTAAACTACTAACAAGATTACATTAAATTCATCTAATCATAATTTTAAAGCTAGTAAATTTATGCTAGATTGCAGTTACGATTTAAGAAACAATCAACATGTTGTTTATTCAAGGATAAAAAATGGCATTAACAGAAAATCAAGTCGAAATGCTCCGCAATGCAATTACAGCATACAATTTCCCTTGCATCTATTATGATTTTCAGAATGCCTGCGAAGTGTCTTGCCCTACTATGTCCCCAGTTGAACAAACAATAAGAAATGATCTCATTAGTGGCAATAATGATCACGTTAAAAATGGTTTATCGAATGTCCTATATTGGGGCTATGCTCGAATAGGCTTTAGAGATATCCGAGTCAATAAATTCAGAGATGAAGTTCGTACTGGGCAACTCCATGATGCTGCTACTATCTTCCAGCACCAGGAAAATATAAATTTAATGGAAATTAAAAATATCAAGCTACCTCAGTTTTCGGGAATGTCTTTTATTTCTAAAATTGCCATGTTTCTAAACCCTGACAAATATGTCATTTTGGATCAACAAATACTTAAAATGAACCAAATCATTTTACCAACTATACTAAAAGCAATTACCTTCTCACAGAAGGATGTACAAATACGTATAAGTAAAAATAATGTTCAAGTTTATTCAAATTGGTGTCAGAAGTGCGGGGAAATTTCAAAATTTTATTATAAAGGTTCCTATCGAGCAGTTGATATTGAAAGAGGTTTCTTCACATTAATTAAAAATAAAAATGTTTCGCAGGCGACTGAAATTCTCGCAAATGCATAAATAGGTTTCATTTAATAACTGATGAATCTAATATTTTCTTGACCATCTCCGCTGTTGTTCCCGCGCTGTCAGCAATCATAGCATAGAGCATATTATACTTTTTGCTATTCTGACTGCTTCGATAAGTCAAGTTATGACACTTTCGACACGCAAACAAATTACTTTTTATCGGAAGATATAATCTCCCAACACGATTTTTGCACACAGGACAAGTAAACCACCACCTGACTCCACCAAAATGAGGGTACGTTTTCTGAAACAATATAGGCTCATCCACATCGCTGTCATTTATTGTATAAGAAAGAATGAGCATTGCCTCTGAATCGGTCTCTGGAAGCAACACAAAGGAGATGGATGATTCATCCACCTCCTTGTGTTCATTCTTCCAGTTGATATTGCCGGACACACCCTCTTTAATAATTTTGGTGAAGTCAGCAATGCTAATACACCAACATCTTTCTACTGTCGTTTTTCGTCTTAACCAAAATTGCCTTCCGCTGCCACGACCACCCATAATTTTTTCCCAAAATCAATTGATAACATTAATAACAATGGTCACAAATGAAAATATCATTTAATATCAATATGTTGCATGATTTATTGTGTTATCATCCCATTTGTATTGAATAACAATTTATTTGTTATCATTGTTATTGTTGTTATTGGTGTGATTGATGTTATTAATGTGATTGGGTATTGTATATTGACCGCGACCAACACATTCAATTTCATCATCAACCATTTTCATTAATAACTGCCTAATAGAGTCTCCTTTCTTCCCTAGTGCATCTGCTATCTCTTTGGGGCTCATTGTCTTATTCTCTTTTGCGGCTTTCTGAAGTAACTCGACAATTGCACGACGTTCAGGACTTAACTGTTCAACGGGACTTGTTAAGCACCAGGTGACTGTATTGCCATCAAACTTTAAAGAAATTTCCTGTCTTTCTACATCTCTGCCTTCTACGTACATAGTTGCAATGTTGTTTTTTCTGTCCCGCGCAAGAACTATATTGGCATCAGTAGCACCCGTGATACCAGTTGTACCGGAAATGTTATCAAGAGGGTCTTCTGTGTTATCGAACTTTCGCAAGTGATGAATAATGAGGATAGCGATCTCATGAGTATCAGCAATTTTCTTGAGTTTCGTGATTGCATCGTAATCGGCAAGATAACTATTTTTATTCATTCCAGCAACATCTCTAAAACGAGCAAGTGTATCAATAATCACTAAGCCAACGTCCGGATGTTCTATCAAAAACTGTTCTATTGTATTTAATCCACCAGCCGAAGCGCGTTCACACTCTGTTCGAAAATAAATGTTTGAGGGCATCTCAAATTCTTCTAGCTTCATTGAAAGACGTTTTTTAATCCTGCGTAAATTATCTTCAAGGGCTAAATAAAGAACACCTTTCTTTTGGACAACTATTTTGCCAAACAACGGACTGCCGAGTGCTACCGAAATAGCAATTTGTAAAGCTAACCATGACTTTCCGATTTTTGGTTTTCCTGCCAGAAGATTGCATCCAACCGCTATAATTCCCTTCACCAAATGACGTTGAGGAGGAAAATCCATATTCATGAGTTCTTTGGCGGAGACAGCTGCTGGAGATTTGTTAAATGGATTAATCTGTACTACCTGACTCATTAGGCTCCTCCTTTGATTTACAGTCGTATTCCTTCTCTGTGGATGCAATTTCATCATCCAGCATTTTTTCTCTTATTTTAACGCCTATTCGACTAACCTCTTCCCACTGCTCAAATGTACCACCTTCCAAGACATGCAATAGTCCATAAAGACGATGTGATAATTCTGGTGGCATTGGATCTATTAGATTGAAGTAACGAGATAATTTAGATTCGGGAATGCCAGTGTAATTTCTCAAACACCAAAGGGGAATTTTTCTTGCGCTAAAATGTTTTTTTAGTGGGTGGACATTAGAGAATCTTGTACGTTTTCCTGTAAAATTTGTTTCCATAAAATACCTCCTATTGTTGAATTGTTAGTTGTTAAAATACCCATAAAAAGCAAAGACCCCAATCCAACCAAAAAATGGTCAGATTGGGGATCACTCCTCACCGCAATACAATTTTTGATGAAATAAATTTCAAAAATTCATTTCATCATTGGCATCAAATAATTTTAATAAAAATATGTTTTAAAATTCATTAATGATTATATGGCCAATATTGAATATAAAATAACCATTAAAATAAAAATGTCAATACCACAAATGTACGTACTTGCTTGATATTTCTAGATAAAATGAGAGGTAATCAAACTTAGACTTAATTAACAAGATTGCCTAGGAAAGATATAAAGAATTAATTAAGCTATATTTCTAATAATTCCCAATTTGAAAGATCTTAATTAGTCGGTTAGGGATTGTTGATAAAAGAAAAGGGGCTTAATGACCGAGCGTAATAGATTCTAAGAGGCAGTTCGTGGATAGCTTTTCTTTAAGACATAATTTTGTCAATTACTTTTTTGAAATGATTAAGTGAAAAGTTCGGCACATCTTTTATGATATTAAATAATGTATGTTTGACAAGTTTATACCTGCTGGAATCAGCATAAAATCTGTCTTTTATCTTATCATTGCCACGATCTGTTATGAGGCCTGGATCAATCTTTATCGCAGCCTGAATAATATTTGTGGGATAATATCTTTCAATGCCATGAAAAGTTTTATCTAATAAAGGGTTAACATCATTTTCATCAAATTGGTAAATAACATTAGGAGACGAGATACTTTTTGATAATTGATTTATTGGGTGTTTAGTACTTTCCCAATCAAAGATAGCATAAACGCCACAATTCTTAGATCGATTTTTTAAAACATGAAGATTTGCTTTAAGAAAAGTCTGGAGTTGCGAATCACCTTTACACTGATCGTCAGAAACAAATCGTTGAAGTGAAAAGGCTAAAGTATTTTGTATGTTTTTTCTTTTTATCAATTGATTGAAAATAAATTCATCTATTTCACCCTCTAAAAGTATTATTTTTTGGTGAGGATAAGCAGTTACTAGAGAAAGACAATTCGATATTCTTTCTTCTATAAGTTTTGTTAAAAAATCATGGGCTGGATAGTTCGATGAGTATGTCCAAGTATTTACAGATAAACCTTTTTCTATTTTAGTTGCTTTCAACATATGGTGGCTAATGGCATATTGTGGAAAAACATTGCTGTGTGAGGTGCATAATACTTGAAATCGTTCGCCTTCTTTAGAGCTTATTGAAGAAAAATAGTTTGCCAATTGGTTTTCTAAATCAAAATGTAAAAATGTTTCGGGCTCTTCAACAGCCCAAATCGTTGCTATTTTCCAGCCGAATTTTCTATGGAAATTTTTATCAACTAAATACAAAACAGCAAATAAAAGAACGTTTTGAATGCCTTGACCTTGTAACTTTTCACTTAAGATTATGCCCGAAGATGTTTTCAATTGATAAACTGCAGCATTCACAAGCTCTGTTATATCATCAGGCGTTTGTATATTTACATCCGCTATATTTTTGTCTGCCTTAGTAATTTCCTCTTTTATAGGAGTGAACAAATTTTGAGCTATGCTTTTTATAATGCCTAAAGCGTGCTCCTGAAGACCCTCAAGATTTTCATCTGGCCCTTTCTTATGCCGCAGGCTAGCGTTCAATTTGTATTTCAGCTCTGCGCGTAACTCGGGTAAATTTTCTTCCAGTACAGCACTCGGTGTGCGGTTTGCTGTTATATATCTAAAAGTAAATAGATTGATAAACTTATCAATTTTGGAAGTATCAGTATCTTTTATTAATTTCCCATTGATATAATAATTCGTTTTATATCCTTTTGCGCTTAAAGGATCTGCTTCATATTCTTTCTTGATTCGACCATCCCTGGGGATAAGATTCATTACGTCTTTGATTGTTTGTTGAATTTTAATTTCTTCATCCAAACAAAATTTTACTTCTATGGTTATTCGACGTTTTTCTTTGGCAGCCGCATTACAATCACGTTTTAAATCAAGGCTAATCCCCGGTTCAATTTCGTCATTAAAAAAAAGACATAATGCCCTGAGAATGTTTGATTTGCCGGTGTTATTTCTTCCTGTAAGTATAGCAAATTCTTTAACACCTTTGATTGTCGTTTTTCGACAAGATCGGAATCTATCAATGAATATTTCTTCAATAAATTTCATTTTCCCTCTTTTATTTTAGTTAAGTAATGTTCACACTTTATCTTCAAATGCCTCGCGTAATACTGACTGCATAAGTCTTTCGGAATAATCTTTGCGCTCATTGACTTGTTTTTCCAGTTCATTGATTATGGTCATAAGTTTATCCACACGTTCGACAATTGCTTGCTGCTCATAAACGGATGGTAATGGAATTTCAAATGCTCTAATTCTGCCTAAGTTATAATTGCCCGCTGATGTACCTTGACTCGAAATATTTCTCTTTGCATAAGAAACGCCATATGGAGAATTAAATACCAGTGCCAAGTAATTTGGATTAATCCATTGTTTAAATATTTTAACAAGTCCCAAACTCACATAAAAAGCAAAATCAATGTTTTGGTCGATTACGGCAGTCTCTCCAATCCCAGCACCAACGCGGGCAACTAACAAATCATCTTTTTCGGGTACTCTATTTTTCCTATTAAGATCAAAAGCTGCTCTAGTAATGAACTGATGATTATCTGGCATAAACTTAAAAGGTTTAACATTTTGTGCTGATAAAAATATTTCACCTTCCTTTACATATGTAGGGGTTTGATGTGTGCCATCTGTTACTTGTTTGGATATGTCCACTAACCTGCATTGTATCCAGTCTTTGGGTATATTTATTGGTAATGAATAGGCTGGTTCTTGGGTATTTTCTTTTTTAATTTTTCTTTCCTTTATTAGTTGTTCTTTTTCGGCTTTTATTTTATCGAGCATTTTTGATGCGTGATTTTCACCGCTGATTAATTTATGATTTTTCTTTCTCCATTCGGCAGTTAATTTACCTTCAATAGCTTCTTGAAGAACAGTTTGACGAAGAAGAGCAAGGTACGACAATTGCCTTAAAAATTCACTTTGAAGTTTCTTGCTAGTGCCATCAAGCTTATTAAATAATTCTATGAATGAGTTCTGTTCATTTATAGGTGGCAAAGGTATGTTAATTTTTGCAATATCCTTAATTGCTAGAGATACATTTGCTGCTCCTTTCATTAATGGCACTATTTTTCTGTCTTTATAAAATTGCAGATATCTATGAAGAAAGGCTGCTGAAAGTTTCTTATGCTCTTTTGGTATTACGGCAGCTAAAATAGTGCCGAGCGCAAATTTACCTCTTTGATAATGAACATAGTTGAGTGTTTTTTTACCATGTCCAGTTGAAGAAACCAGCGGTATACAAACGGCTTCAGTGTCGAATTGATAAGTTTTACACGATTTTCGTTCTGCTCCTGTATTAACTAAGGGATATTCACCGGGCGCAGCACTGGCAAGACCAGTTTCACCTTTTTCAATCTTACAGAGCTCACCTATAGTAAAATGCGGATACTTATCCATTGGTGAGTTCCTTTTTAAGCTTGATTAATAAATCATCACTGACTTGAAAAGAATCATGAAGCATTGAAAGCAATTCTGCGCTGGTATATGGATGTTCTTCTTCCGGTGTATGCGGATTTTTAATGTCAAGGCTATAGCCATTTTCAATAATTTTATTTATAGAAACCTTCCATACCTGTTCATTTTCTTTGCGTTTCTTCCACCATTTTTTAAGGCTATCGAATTCCCTTTTCTGAATCGGTTTGGTTTTGCTGTAGGCTTTCACACCTTCGGGAAGTTCATGCTCCCAATACCAGATTTCTTTTGTTGGTTTACCTTTTTCAAAAAAAAGAAGATTTGTCGCCACGCTGGCATAGGGTTGAAACACCGAGTTGGGCAGACGGACAATTGTATGCAGGTTACAATTTTCAAGAAAGTGTTGGCGAATGCGCTGCTTGACGCCATCACCGGTCAGCGAGCCATCCGGTAGAACAATACCGGCACGGCCGCCGTCTTTGAGATAACGCACCATCAACATCAAAAAAAGATCGGCGCTTTCTGTCGTTCGGAAATTCACTGGAAAATTTGTTTCCACTTTATCGGCAACGGATGCTCCAAATGGCGGATTGGCGAGAATCACATCAACCCTGTCTTTTTGTCCGATGGATGTATATTCCCTATTCAAGCTGTCGGTATAATCAACATTGGGCACTTCAATATCATGCAAAATCAAATTGGTAACGCAAAGCATGAAAGGAAGCGGTTTTAATTCCATACCATGGATAGTCTTTTCCAATTCCTTCAGATCATCAACACCTTTGACGTCCTGCTTTTTTATATTTTCAATGGCACTTGTCAAAAAACCGCCTGTACCGCAGGCCGGATCAAGAACTTTTTCGCCTAACCTTGGATTTACCATTTCGGCGATGAATTCCGTCAAGGCACGCGGTGTATAAAACTCTCCATAATTACCCGCGCTTTGCAGATCGCGCAAAATTGTTTCATAGATGTCGCCGAATACATGGCGATCTTCCGAGCTGTTAAAATCAATCTTATTTAATTCGTTGAGCACCTGCCGAATGATCGTGCCGTTTTTCATGTAGTTGTTTGTGCCCTCAAATATCTCTCGGATAATTAAAGCACGTTTATTGCCAGCGCTTACATCAAGATTTTTAAGTTTGGGAATCAGCGTATCATCAACAAATTTCTTTAACTCATCGCCGGTCATCCCTTCGTCATCACCAGCCCATTTATGCCATTGCAGGTAGCTAGGTATCGGTGATTTATAAGAATCATTAATCAGTTTAAGTTCTTTATCTTTGTCATCCAATATTTTGAGGCTAATCAGCCAGCCCAATTGTTCAATGCGCTGCGCATCGCCGGAAACACCTGGATCTTTCCACATAATATTTTGTAATTTTTTAATGATGTTGCCTATATCCTTCATTATCCATCCTTAAGCTGCCGCATAGAGTTCATGTTCAAGTTCTTCTATAACGTGTAAATATTTATCCCTGCCACCGAATATCTGGATGATTTCCGCAGGCGTTCCAATCTTGTTAAAAGGTTCAATACGCAAGACAGATAGGTCTTCAATATTTTCAATTCCCTCGTCTGCGTATTTATCCAGAAGTGCTTCTATAACTGCTCGTGCTTTCTCGCCATATTTTGTAAAGTAATTTCGTTTTCTGACTTGCTCCGCGCGCTCTTTACGAGTAAGCGCGGGCATGTCCCATGCGATGTGACAAATCAAATCGAAAATATCTAAATCTTTTTTAACTTCTTCCAGTAAATTATCCAGTATTACGCCGTGTGATTCTAATTCATCAATAATTGCTTTCTTTTTATTTGTTTTGTTCCAGCGTAATAGAAAATCATCAAGTGAACGAAACTCTTTTAAGAGACCTTTCTTTGTATATTCTTTGAGGCTTTCGGTAATGAGTTTGCCTTTGCCATCGAGATGCTGAACTCGTTCATTGAGAACTGAAACATCCACACCCGCAACATAAATTTTGGGTTTCGGTTCCGAAATAATTTCGCCCCCCGTAACTATTTCCGGCTCTGTCGGGTATGCAGTACGCCCACCAATCTCGAAATCAACCATTGTGCCGGTTTCAGGATCAATAACTGGCTGATCGTCATCAGGATGGATATCATCATCGGTAAATTTATCTTCCGCCTTAACTGTCTTGATCATCACCGGTGTACCGTCGAAAGCCGGATCAGCAAAAAGATCGGTAACATTGCGAAAATCCATGATAGTAAAAAAGGTTTTACCGTATTCTTCATTAATGCGCGTGCCACGCCCAATAATCTGTTTAAATTCAGTCATAGATTTGATGTTTGAATCGAGCACAATCAGCTTGCAGGTTTGCGCATCAACGCCGGTCGTCATTAACTTTGATGTCGTGGCAATAACGGGATAGCGTTCTTCAGGATTGATAAAATTATCCACTTCGCGCTTCCCTTCATCATCATCGCCGGTTATGCGCATCACGTATTTGTAATTTTCTTTAACCAGTTCGGGATTTTCAATTGTCAGTGCCTGACGCATTCGTTCAGCGTGTTCTATATCCACGCAAAAGACAATTGTTTTATCAAAACGGTCTGTCTTTGCTAAATATTCAGATACTTTTTTTGCGACTAACTGTGTTCTTTCATCAATCACCAGCGTCTTATCAAAATCTTTGGTGTTATAAATTCTATCTTCAACCTCGTTGCCGTCTTTGTCCGTCTTCCCTTCTTCCGGCCGCCAGCCTTCCAGATCAGTATTAAAACCAACTCGGATAACTTTATAAGGCGCCAAGAAACCATCATCAATGCCCTGCCCCAGTGTATAGGTGTAAATAGCTTCTCCGAAATATTCTATATTGGAGATTTCTTTTGTTTCCTTCGGTGTAGCTGTGAGTCCGATTTGCACTGCAGAATCAAAATATTCAAGAATTGCACGCCATGCGCTATCAGCATCAGCGCTGCCGCGATGACATTCATCAACGACAATCAAATCAAAGAAGTTTCTGCTGAATTCCTTATAGGCATCTTTATCGTCATTATAGTTTGTCAAACCTTGATACAAGGCCAGATATATTTCGAATGCTTTATCAATTTTTTTCTTTTTAATGATCGTCATGCGATCTTTGAAATGTTTGAAGTCGTTGCGCTTGGTTTGATCAATCAAAACATTTCGATCTGCTAGAAATAAAATCCTTTTTTTTCGTCCGCTTTTCCAGAGGCGGTAAATAATTTGAAACGCCGTATATGTTTTACCTGTACCCGTTGCCATAACAAGCAGAATACGATTCTGACCTTGCGCAATGGCTTCCACAGTTCTGTTTATTGCAATCTGCTGATAATAGCGTGGCGCGCGTCCTGAGCCATCGAAGAAATAATCAAAAGAAGCTATTTCTTCCTGTTCGGGTGTATCAATCCCTTTATATTTTTTATAGATTGCCCAGAGCGCATCAGGCGACGGGAAAGTATCTAACGTTAAATCCTGTTCAATAGGATGCGAAAAACCGGAACGATCATGCATAATGAAACCATCTCCGTTGGAACTAAACGCGACAGGTACATCTAGTATCGCGGCATATTTCAAAGCCTGCTGTAATCCTGCGCCAACAGAATGATTATTATCCTTAGCTTCAATAACTGCTATGGGGATATTGGGTTTAAGGTAGAGAATAAAATCAGCCCGTTTGCGTTCGCCACGTGCAGTTTTATTTCCTTTTACAAAAATACGACCATCAGTAAAAAAGACTTCTTCACGTACCTGTTTTTCGATATCCCATCCAGCCTTAACTAATGCAGGCGTAATGAATTGTGTGCAGATATCGCGTTCTGACAAATCTTTTTTATTAGTCATTTGTGATTGGTTTGTATCTTGTAAATCATTAGTGGAAAATATCTTACAACTTTATAAAAACATTGCAACATATTATTGATGCCTTTTGTCAGTAGTGCACCTTATCTCCTTCCGTCAAATTTTGACCGAAGGAGTATCAAATGTGGGAAATTGTGTATTTCACAATTTTCATGTACACCATATAAACAGCTTATTTTGATTGGCCAGTGCGGCTTTCCCATAGAGCCCCCTCCTTTTTGATCTCTGTGCAATGTTCTAATAGAATATGTTCAGGATAAATATTGTCTGGAGATTATTATGCCTTTCAGAGATCGTGGGATGTGGAGAGGTGTTGTTAAAATCAACGGCAGGCGTTTCACTGACTCATTTGAAACGAAACGAGAGGCTATAAACTGGGAAAATGAGTTTCGTAAAAAATCAAATCCTTCCGGTAATAGTCTTAGCTTCAAAGATTTTTCAGATCAATATCTTGCTTTGGCTAAGTCTAAATTCTCAAAACTCACATATTATCAAAAAGAATTTATGACCAAAAGGTTCATCAAGTATTTAGGTTTAAACCTTGATGTTGATCAAATCCAGCCGAGCCATATTCATGGTTATCTATTAGAACAGGCCAATACCAGAAGCAATTATTGCGCAAATAGAGATCGTAAAAATCTATTGGCTATGTGGAATTGGGGACAGAAGATTTTAGATATATCTTACAATCCAGTAACAAAGATTGATTGTTTCCCGCATGATCGCAAGATGCAATATGTACCACCTGAAAATGACATTTTACGATTGATTGCTGTTGCCGATCGTAAAGAGAGGGCTTTTCTTGATTGCTATCTTTGCACAGGAGCAAGGCGTTCTGAAATATTCAATCTAAAATGGGAAGATGTGAATTTTGAGAAACGTGAAATTAGACTTTGGACTCGTAAGACAAGAGACGGAAGCATGGAAGGTGAATTGCTGCCAATGAATAACCAGCTTTATGAATCTTTACGATGGTACTGGGAGAATAGAATATTTAAAGAATCACCATTTGTATGGTTGTGTGAAGAAGGCCCTAATGCTGGTAAACCTTTTAATTACAGGCGACGTTTTTTAAAAGGTCTTTGTAAGAGGGCAGGGATACGACCTTTTGGCTTTCATTCTTTAAGACGTTATGTTGCTTCAACGCTCGCAGATACTCATAAGGTGTCAGCAAAAACCATTCAACGGATTCTCAGACACAAGAGTCTGCAAACCACCGAGCGATATATTCAAAACCTCAATCACGATTTAGCGGGAGTTATGGAACTGCTGGATGTGAAAATAAATCAAAGTACCACCGAAAGTACCACCAACAAAAAAAGCGATTTAGAAAATCTCCTAAGTCGCTGATTTCATTGGCGTCCCCACGCGGATTCGAACCGCGGTTACAGGCGTGAAAGGCCCGTGTCCTAGGCCTCTAGACGATGGGGACGTCCTTAAGCCGTTTCAAGCAAGTTGTGTCTTATA
>JAGVVH010000397.1 GCA_019135895.1 Bacteroidota bacterium
GAATTCAGAGGCATATATGGCTTTCCCAACGGGGTCAGCCTGACCGAACAGTGCTTTTGACGCAGATTCGGAAATTAGAATATCATACGGATTCTCCAGAGCGGTAATGGAGCCGTCAATTATATCAAAACCAAACAAATTGGCATATTCGGGTGTTATCTGTTCTATTTCGTAGATGTAGGTATCTGTTTCTGTTCCGGCAGAAGTGGAAAACCCCATTTTAGACACGGCAGAATAGGCGCTCTGTGTTGACAAACCGTACTGTTCAATTAAAGAGGAACTGTTAAGAATGGTTTCAGCCATCGGGCGGGAAAAATTGGCATCCCAGATTCCGTCATCACGCATATTTTCCATTTGGTATATATGCTCTCTTCCGGCGATATTCCTGTCAAAACCGTATTCATAATTTTGATGGAATAAAACAACCATAAAAAAGAAGAAGGCCAGGCAAAGTCCCACTATATTAAAAACTGATGCCAGCCTGTATCTGTTAAAAATGTAAAATAGATTTCTGAGCATATACTTGAAGATATGTATATAATTTAACCATTTTTGTGCCACGGTTTTAATTACATATAAACAGGAGAGTTACGAAAATATCGATTTAGAAATTTTGTCTAAATCTTTGACTGAATGTAAAAAAATTATACATTTTTTTGCTTATCTTTAAAGAAAATCGTTTTATGAAACACCCATGATAGTGCATAAGCACAAACACTGATGAAAATTGAGTTGCAAACTGTGTACCTTTGATTTTAGTTTAACTAAATCAAAATACATGGCAAAGCAAACAATTGAATATGAGCAAGTCATCGAGCGAGGATGTGGTCTCGATGTACACCGAGATACAGTTGTAGCAACTGTGATGGGAAAGGGGCTTCAGACTGAAACCCGCACGTTTGGCACCACAACAAGTTCCTTGAAAGAATTGGGCGAGTGGCTCGAACATTTACAGGTAACCGATGGAGCGATGGAAAGTACCGGGGTTTATTGGAAACCCGTACTTCATGTACTTCGGGAGTATCCGATAAACCTGCTTGTGGTTAATGCAAGGCATATTAAAAATGTACCTGGCAGAAAGACAGACCAGGCAGATAGTCAATGGATATGCAAGTTGCTAATAAGCGGTTTGCTAAAGGGGAGTTTTATTCCACCTGAGAATATACAGGCTTTACGCGACATTCATCGCTACAAGAAAAAGCTGGTTGGTACAGTAGCCTCAGAGAAAAACCGCATCATACGGGTTTTAGAAGATGCAAACATCAAGTTATCGTCAGTTGTTTCGGACACATCAGGAGTTACAGCTACGTACCTAATCAATGGGTTGATAGAAGGTCGTAAGGATTTAGAAAAGCTTGTGTCAGAGTGTTACCATAAAAAACTTCAAGCTACACCCGAACAAATTGTAGAAGCAATTAAGGGAAGGCTTACACCACACCTAATGTTCTTACTCAAGTCCATGCAAAAGCATATTCAATCTGTCGAAGAACAGATTGCGGAAATTGATGCTGAGATAGAAAAGCACATCAAAGATTTTGAGAAAGAAATAGAGCTCTTACAAACTATTCCTGGAGTGGGCAAGGAAGGGGCAATAGGTATTGTGGCAGAAATAGGGGTTGATATGGATGTATTTCCAAGCGAGCATCATTTAGCCTCGCACTCAGGTATGTGTCCCGGCAACAATGAGAGTGCCGGTAAAAAAAAAGTTCAAGAACACGACAAGGAAACAAACATCTGAAAGCAACCCTTACAGAACTGGCATGGGGCGCCACTCGCACAAAGAAAAGTTTTTATAAAGCCAAATACGAAAGTTTGGTCGTACGCCGTGGAAAGAAACGGGCACTAATAGCGATAGGACATAAGATCCTTTGTGCATCTTACCACATCATAAAAAACAAAGAAGCCTTTAAAGAACTTGGTTACGAATACTTAGCAGAACGAAAAAAGAAAAACCGTTTGGAGTATTTGAAACGAGAGTTAAAGGAACAGGGATATAAAATAGAAAAAGCAGCATAGAAAAAAGCAAAAGGTCGTTTTTTACTGGTGGTTAACCCCGCTTATGAAACTGACATCAACAGATAAGCACAAACACATGTACCTCGAGTACGCGGATGAAATTTTAACTCCTTATCTGTTTTTCAATATGCTGATATTGTTTAATTTAATAATTATTTACGGATGAAATATCCGTTATCTTTCAGAACAGCAAGGCGAATCAAATCGTTAAAAATCCTTTGACGTTCATTCGTATCATTGCTATATTCATGGAGATATTTTAATTCAATATTTCTTTGGTTCTTGTCCTTCTTATATACGAAATCTAAGTTATGACCAGAAAACAATGGATGTGGCACCTCTAACGAAACTATCGCACGTACTTGCCTTTCAATATATTCTGCAAGCGGATACCTAACCGAGCTTTCTAAAAGCAATTGTGACTTACTAACTGTTTCTACATAATTGAGCCAGTAGTATATGCTACGAGCTAACTTCTGTATCTCTGGACGGTGAGGTATTGCCATTTTTAGAAAAGCTCGTTAATATCCTTGTAATCGAGTTCATTAATACCTTCAATAATCACTCTTACCTGAGGTATATCCAAATGCACTTCTATAAATTCGTTGTATAGTTTGCCTTCGACATATTGGCTTACAACTTCATCCATATAAGTTTTAGGATTT
>JAGVVH010000534.1 GCA_019135895.1 Bacteroidota bacterium
AAATGTATTTACCGATGCTCATCCATATATGGGTAGTGAGGACTTTGCTTTTATGCTCGAAAAGAAGAAGGGCAACTACTGTATGATGGGTAATGGCGACAGCTTCATGGTGCATCATCCTCAATATGTGTTCAACCAGGACTTGCTGCATGTTGGTTCAAGCTACTGGGTAGCATTGGTGGAAGATTACCTGCAATAATTTGTCCTGAAAGAAACTTCGTTTTTTAAATTGATAATTAAGTAGTATTAACGACTCGGGGGTATGCCGAGCGAACAGCGGGGATTTGCGAAAGCAAAGCCGGAAAGCTGGAGCCGGCATCGCCCGCTGGTCGTTCGGTATAACACCGTGTTATGCGCAGTCAATTATTTTTAAAGGAGTGCGAAGCACGGAGGGATTGTTCAGATTGCGCATCAACTTAAAATCTGAACTATGAAAAGACAGTTAATTATCCTTACTGTTCTGGGTCTAGGCTTTTCTGCTAATGCTCAAATAAGTAATAACGCGTTGGGTTTGAGGGGTTATGGTGATGGTAGTTTCAATGGAGCTGAGATATCATACCAGCATAGACTTAAAACCACAAATAGACTTGAAATGGATTTGAGTTTTGGAATTAGTCCAAGTGTAAACAGATTGTTCCTCATCGGCATGTACCACTGGACTATGAATATTGACGGCGGATTAAATTGGTTTGTCGGCCCCGGAGCAAGTGTCTCTTTCGATAACTACGATGATGCTGACTCATATATAAACATCGGGTTAGGAGGACAAATAGGATTGGAATACAACTTTAATGCGATAAATGCACCATTCCAGGTAAGCTTAGATGTAAGACCCATATGGGACTTTCTAGGTGACCATGCAGGTCTCGGATGGGGAGCAGCATTGGGCATACGGTATACATGGTAGCCTCAGGAAGCGAGCCACAAACCAGCCTGTAATACCGACGGTATATTTAATGGGTTTGTCATGGTTTTTGCAAACCATGCTTGTCACGTAAGCGGGGAACTGTCATTTAGCAAAGAGACGTAGGCATTTAGAAGTAGGGTTCAGAGTAATGATGGTGGATACACCTTGAAACGTATTCAATAGCAAGACAATTCCATACTCCTTACAGAATCGGTTATGGTCGCAGAAACCGGGCCACATCCTCCTCGCTCAGGTTTCAGAAAAATTCCGTACCGGGCAGTTGTAACCGGTGAAAAAAATCAAAAAAAACAACAACAATCAGATGGTAAATAATCAGTGAAGTATTTTTTAAGATTGAAAATTGTATATTTAGCCTGAATAAATTGATATTAAATAACCGAAAGAAATTACTTATGCTTAACAAAAATTTGATTACATGCTTAATTCTTGCTGTGGTGCTGAGTATCAATGCATTTGGTCAGGACAATATTCAAACGGAACCCCAAAAGACGCTGAAAGAGGCATACGCCAACAAGTTTCTCATTGGAACTGCCAGCGATTTGAGAGGGCTTTCTGATGCCGAGTTAGCAAATGTAAAATCTCAATATCACATCCTTACTCCGGAAAATTGCATGAAACCGCAACCGCTCCAACCTTCGGAGGGTAAATACAACTTTGGAATTGCCGATACATTGGTCAATTGGTGCCAGGCAAATGGCATCATGGTTTGGGGGCATACCTTAGCCTGGCATTCGCAAACGGCGCCCTGGTTCTTCCAGGCAGAAAATCCCGAAACTGAAGAAGCTCCTCAGCCTTTCAGACGACCGGGAATGGGCTGGGATCCGAATGCACCACGTCCCACGATGGCCGAAATGTGGCGTCGCAGCATTAAGGGCGATATGGCCAGTCGTGAAGTCGCACTTGATCGTCTTGAAAAACATATCAAGACCGTAGTTGGCCGATACAAAGGACGGATAATCGGATGGGATGTGTTCAATGAATCGATTGCCGACGGCGGTGACGGTAAGACTGAGAACCTGCGGGATTTCAGTTGGTATGAAGTTGTTGGACCCGAGGTATTGACCCTGGCTTTCAAATGGGCCCACGAAGCCGATCCCGATGCACAACTTTATTACAACGATTACAACATTGAACAGGGTGCGGTTGAAAACAAAGGCAAACACGCCAGTTCCATGCTGCTGCTCAAGCGTCTTCTCGCGGAAGGAGCCCCGATAACCGGCGTGGGTATTCAGGGACACTGGCACCTGGATACTGACCTAGCCGATGTCGAAAAGGCTATCGTGAACTACGCCTCTCTCGGCCTGAAAGTTGCTATTACGGAACTCGACGTGACTGCGACAGGGGATAACAGCGGCGCTTTCGGCTTTGGGCAAGGTAATAGAACCATCCCACAAGAAAACTATATAAAACAGGCTGAGGTATACCAAAAGTTGTTCGAAATCTTCATGCGTCATTCTAACGTCATAGATCGCGTAACTCTCTGGGGCATCAGTGATACACGCTCCTGGCGCAGAGGTCAGGATGCACTTTTATTTGATGGCCAGTTGAAGCCTAAGCCAGCATTCAAGGCCGTCATTGACGCTAGTTCAAATTAAACAGATCCTCTTTCCCTCGCAGAATTTCAATTAATTTATTCAGAGAGAACAACAAAGAGGTTATGGACGATTATGCAACATCTTCTTAAACATGGTTGCAACGCTAAGCATATATACTCTAAGATCTGTTATGAACATGAAACGATCCTGTAACGGTACACACAAAAGGGCATATTTATTGCCTCCATGCGAAACGAAGTTCGGCGGAGCAACACGGAGCCAATTAAATGGCCATGAAGAATCCTTACATGTCTGTCTGCGTAAAATAACTGAAAAACAGCACAATAATTGACAACCAAAGGAATGAAATATCCATGCATCAATTTTG
>JAGVVH010000181.1 GCA_019135895.1 Bacteroidota bacterium
GAGGTATTTATGGAATTCAAACCAGACATCTATACCGAAGAATTAGATACTTGCTGAAACTATTCGGACTTGATGAACATAGAAATAAAAAAGTGGAATTATATTCCAGTGGGATGAAGAGACGAATCAATATTATTGTCGGAATGCTCCACGAACCTTCACTTTTGCTTCTTGACGAGCCTACGGTTGGTATTGATGTTCAATCCAAAAATGTAATTATTGAAAATTTAAAGATGCTTAACAGCAAAGGAACTACTATTCTTTATACTTCCCATGACATGGATGAAGCACAGCAATTTTGTTCTAAAGTCGGAATTATTGATGAAGGGAAAATAATTACTGAAGGGTCTCCAGAAGAACTTATTGGGAGATCTGACGATTTTACAAATTTAGAATCTGTCTATTTAAAATTAACCGGAAAAAAATTACGAGATTAACATGAAAACATTTTTTCACCTTTTATATAAAGATATTTTACTTCTGATAAGAGATAAAGCTGGGTTATTATTACTTTTCCTCATGCCTCTTACATTAGTATTGATCATGACTGCAATGCAAGATGGAGTTATGAGTGCTAATATGGACACCGAAATTGCGCTGATATTATTAAATGATGATGATGACACTATCGGCAACACTATGCAGAAGGAATTGATAAAAGCAGATGCTTTTAATACTAAAATTGGTAAAGAGATTGACTCTTCAATGACTGAAGAAGATTTAATAAAATTAGTTGCAAATGGCAATTATTTAGTGGGTATTTATATCCCTGACAGTACCACAGAAAATTTAGCTGAAGTTTTCAAAAATAAACTTGAAAATGCATTTAAGGGGAATCCAACTGATTCTTTAGAAGATGATAATGACACACTGGATATTAGGGTATATATCGATCCTGTTGTTAAACCCTCCGTTCATACTACTATTATTAGTAATGTTAAAGAGTTTTCCTTAAAAGTACAAAATCAATTTTCGCTCAAAGAAATTTCACTATTGCTTGATTCCATGTCAGGAGGGAGAATTAATAACCCTGAATTGAGTGAAATTGAGGGGCTATCAGTAAAAGAAAATACTCCGGATAAATCCGGAAATGATGCATTGAGTCCGAATTCTATACAACACAATGTTCCGGCTTGGACTTTGTTTGCTATTTTCTTTATTGTAGTCTCTTTTTCGGGGAGTATTATTAAAGAGCGTGAAGATGGTAGTTTTAACCGATTAATGACCATGCCCTGCTCATATTCCACTTATATGAGTAGCAAAATGACCTTATATCTTTTTGTATGTATTATTCAGTTTTTATTGGTTTTGGCAATGGGAATATGGGGATTTCCATTAATCGGTCTTGAATCGTTTGTTATTGAAGGCTATTTTTCACGGTTGCTTTTTGTGGTTATTTTTGCTTCTTTAGCTGCAATAGGATATGGAACTGCTATTAGTGCTTTTGCCACTACACAGCAACAGGCAGCCATTTTCGGCTCTGTTTCTGTAGTTATTCTATCCGCTATTGGCGGAATTTGGGTCCCTGTTTTTGCAATGCCTAAATTCCTTAAATTTCTGAGTCATTTTTCACCACTTAATTGGGGAATGGAAGCATCCTATAATATTATCTTAAGAAAATCGCCTATTATTGATGTTTTACCTGAATGTATGTACTTGTTTGCCTTCGCACTATGTTGTTTTTTAGTTGCCGTATTTTATAAAAAATTCAAAACTTACTAATAATCATCCCTTTAATTAAACAAAACTATGATTGAATTATCCAAACCACTGGTATCATTTCCTGAGATATTGGAATATTTGCCTCAAAGACCGCCTATGGTTATGTTTGATTCCTACTATGGGTCATTTAATGATGAAGCATATACTTCATTATATATTTCTCGTGATAATATTTTACTGGAAAATGATGAACTTTCTGAAATGGGTATGATGGACTTTCTCGCTCAATCAGGTATTGTCCAGATGGGGAATATGACTTTTATAACTGAATTTTCTAAAGAATCAAAAATGGGTGTTATTTGTCAGTTTAAAAATTTCAAATTTTATTCTAAGGCAAAAATCGGAGAAACAATTTATGGTAAAGTAAACAAAACTTTTTCTAATGAAACAATGGCCAGCCTGAATGTTGAAGCCTTTACAGAAAGTAAAATATTGCTCAAAGGAACTATTAATGCAATGATTATTAATAATGAAACAGATGCTGATTAATAACTTTTTCAAAATCGTTGAACATACTCAAGAAAATGAGCGTGCTATTTTTATTATTGAATTAAATAAAAATCATCCAATTTATGAGGGCCATTTTCCGGGTAGTCCAATCGTTCCCGGAGTATGTTCTATTGAGATTATGAAGGAATGTGCTGAATTCTTTCTGAATACTTCGTTATATTACGATTCTATTGAACAATGTAAATTTTTATCTCCAATCGATCCTATCAAAACTGCTTTTCTAACCATTTCTCTTCAAATAATTTTACTTAATGAAAATGAATATTCCATTTCCGGCACAATCATAAATCAATTAACTCAATGTGTTTCAATTAAAAGCAAAGTAAAAAAGAAAGTATGATTATTGATTATCCTCACAAACGTGGCATTCATTGTGAAACGGCAAATACAAAAAACTTGCTTGATTTTTTTGGATATAATT
>JAGVVH010000334.1 GCA_019135895.1 Bacteroidota bacterium
ATTCAATTGTTGTCATGACGATACATGCTTTTTACAAAGATAATCAATATTGTTCTTATACCAGATTGCCTACAATTATTGCCAACGTTCGGCGGTATGTGGCGTTGGCGCAGAATCGCGGTGGCGCGTGTTTTTGCACTCGTGGTGCGGTGCAGGGATATGATTGTTATTAAAATTATTCTCGCGTAGGCAAAAACCGTGACACCAGGGGGAGTGCCCCGCGAGAGCGGGGCTGGCCGGCTGGTTTTTGCCCGGCGGCTTCAGCCGCTAAGCCGGGCCGATAAAGCACCAACTGGTTTTGGTGTGCCAGTCTGGCGGACCGGCGCGCAAAAACCAGACGAAGCCAATGACATATACCGACTTGTTATGGGCCGTTTTTTTTCTTTTTCCGTCAGTCTTGCCAACTCGTTAAAATCCCGTTTTCAAAATAAACGTATAGGTTTCTGTATACCCATTGCTCGTGAACTCCCCAAGATCCGACAGTTCTATTGTTTTCTTGAGGCCTACCTAAGCTTTCGATTGCCATCTCATCAGTCATTCCTATCCAAATTTTACTGCTTAAAATTTTGTTGGCAATTTCAACTCCATATTTCTTAACTAGGTTTGCCTTGTATTCTTTTTTTTGTGTTTCTTGCTGAATAAGAGATTGTGCTTTCTTAATACTATCTGCAACTGCAATAGCTTTCTTTATACTAATTTTTTCTAGATAAATTGCCTCTGGAATTATTGCAGATTTGTCAACCCAGCCTATTGAGTTATTAAAATCGATTTTATAATGAGTATTTGTTTGTTCCATCATTTTCACCTTACTATTCCTAGGTAAGTAGGTGATAATTTCATATTTTTCAGGAGTCCGGATTAAATTGGTGCCACACACAGCATAATAAATGTCTCCAATATTTGAATCAAATTTAATTCTATTAATCTCTGCTTCAATTCTTAGATACTCAGATTGGATCTCTTCAATCTTATTTTGATAGGCAATTTTAAGTTGTTTAAGACTATCGAGGTCTTTTTCAAGCTTTTGTATTTCTTGAGCACTTAATCCTGAAGTGACCAGTAGTGCACAAAGTGCAATTGAGAAAGTTTTCATATAATAGAAGAATTGGTTTTTCGTGAGAAGGTTTTTGTAAATGGCCCATAACGTTTGGCGGTATGTTACGTTTGCATACCCCGACCGCAGGGGAGGGGATGGCGTGGTTTTTGCACTCGCGGCGCACTCTTAATTTTCTTTTTGATTACCCGGCGGTCCCACCGCCAATTAAAAGATATTATGAATGTTAAATTGGTTTCTATCCTGTGACACTGCAGAAAACCTGCAAAAACCATGACAAGCAAATGGAATATACCGACCTGTTAGGCAACGTTTCTTAGTTAACTATCTTTATTTCAGGATAAAGTATTGAATTATCATTAAGATCATAAACTCCAAATTCAGAAACAAATACTGTGAAGGTCTTACTGGGTGATAAGTCCCTACCTTCTCGAACATTGAAGGTAATATTGTTTTTTGTAGTAAATAGTCCATCTTTCGAAAGATCTTTATTGGAAATTTCAGGCCTTGATTTGAAAAGAACTTTGTTTCCCAGAACTCTAAATTCGTCGATGGCTTTTATTTTATTATTTGTGCGAGGATAAATAGCAGCTATCCTTTTGCAATCATCTGAAATTTCGTAAAGTATGTTCTTAATGGAGACATAAGTTATACTGTCATATCTTAATTGATCAAAGGGGAAGATACTAGTATTTGCTTTGAATGAATATTCAAAATTCTTATTTAGATATAAATTGAAGCTATCAGCAATTGAATTGTAGAAAATTGAGGCATTTTCATCATAAAAGAAAGGGAACAAATTATTATTAGTTTCATGAACTTGCGTCACCAAATCTTTTGACACTCTCACAACTGAGTACTTTGAGGTTAGTTTTGTTCGCCCTATTGTTGCTCCGGCTACCATTGATTCATAAAAAGCAGCGTTATAGGACTTGCCAAGTAATACAAAATGCCCCATCATTGCCAATTCTTTACTATATCCAGTTTTTAGGTCTAAGATTATTTTGCGTGTAAACTGGTTTCCGAATCCATCAAATATCAAGAAATCTTTAAACCATAAAACCTTTTCATTTGCACGAACATTTCTTATTATGGATATTAAAACTGTGTCGGCAGAATAGATCTCTGCATTGCAGGTACCAACTCCAAGCTCATTTTGTGCTGGAATAAACTTGAATTCAATATAGAATTGATTATCTGGAGAATATAGTACGTTATTATGTAATATTAATTGATTAATACTCGAGTCATTTTCATCAATTGAGAAACTATTCAATGATATTCCATCAAAGTCAAGCAGATCATTTGCGTTGAAAATAAAGTCAGTTAATTGACAATAATTTGTAATGATTATATACTCTTTTTCTTTCACGACGATTGGGGCTTTTGTCTTACAGGATACAGCGTAAAACAAAATCAGGGTAGTAAGCACTAGTTCTAGGAGTCTCTTATTCATTGGTTCACAGTTTGATGAAATGTTGCATAACGTTCGGCGGTATGTGGCGTTGGCGCAGAGTCGCGGTGGCGCGTGTTTTTGCACTCGTGGTGCGATGCAGGATTATGCGGTCATTACTTTATTCTCGCGTTGGCAAAAACC
>JAGVVH010000100.1 GCA_019135895.1 Bacteroidota bacterium
CTAACCACCAGAGGAATGAACCTTTTGGGTTGCGCTGCTTTTTTATTCAATTTATTCCTCCAATAGTAATAGGTCGATTGAGGAATACCCTCATTTGAACAAAAATCACGAACCTATAATCCAGTCTCTTTGCGGCGGCTTACCAGTTCCAGAAATGATGCTTCAGTCATACTATGTTTTTCCGGTAAACGTAAAGCCCCGAAGTTTTACCTGCAATATGTACCAGGCCGAATGCTTACCATTATAGAATCCTCTATAATAGGCTAAGAATTTATCATTTGCCATAACTGGCAGATTCCAAAGAAAATACACAGAAAGGGGATACCACCCATTGAATTACAACAGGATACCCGGCAAATGGAAAATATCGTTCATAATTTAATTGTCAGATGAAGCACGTCATCTGATTGATGACAAGTTGCTGCAATGAAGAAATTCTTTTGAGGCTATTCATCTTGACTCCACCATATATTTCTCAAAAGATCATCCTTAGATTTATTATTTTCTGACGCTAACTGCCAACCGTTATTAAATTTTTTAAATATTAACTCACTGTTTCTGACAGTATTAATATTGTCATGCAATGCTTCGCTTATGGGAGTAATATTTGTTGCTTTTAAATAAAACCTAATTAAAACAATTTGTTGTTTTTTATCAACTGCTATACCTGTAACATCACCCAAATCTATGCGATAACCTTGAAATATGAGTGTGTTATATTCCATTGGATACCCTCCTTCGCCCACATCTTTTAGTAGATATTGTTCGCCTTTAACCGTTACCTGTAAATCACATCCAAAACTGCAGTTGCCCGGGTCATAAATAAAACCAGCGTCCCTTAATTTGGGCCATTTAAATACATCTGCACCTGTAACATTTTCAGTAACATTTTTTGGAAGTCCTAACGCAATAGTTATTAGCTCTTTTGCCTCTTCATTTGTTGGAGTAAAATTATTGCAACCAGTTGAAGTGATTACTGTCAGAATGAGAGCAGTCATTTTTAAAATGGTATTAACTTTTTTCATTTTATTTAAATTTTTGTTTTGATCTCTTGCCTTGTTGGTTTAGTCCCGTTATTTAGCTTATTCTCGTTTCCACCTTTGAGTCTCGTTTATCAAGCATCCTCATCAAGTTATTTATATATTTTGGAAATCTTAACTTTTTGTATCATAGACTACTATACGATTCCCACATAAGAACATATTAAACCGTTCAACAAAACATATTTTCATATAATAACTTTTCGGAATATCAACTATTCTTTAATTATTTTATAAGTCCTGTCAGTTTGTCCGTCAATATTCAATAAATACGAGCCTGGCGTTACATGGCTGATATTTATAGAAGCAGTTTCACTATTAATTTTCTGTTTTATTATTACACTTCCAGACATATCAACGATTGATATTTCGGTTTCGTTAAACGCGGGTAAATTTGAGAATGTTATTATTCCGGATGTTGGGTTCGGGTAAATTTTAATATTT
This sequence comes from Bacteroidota bacterium, assembly GCA_019135895.1. Taxonomy (GTDB): domain Bacteria; phylum Bacteroidota; class Bacteroidia; order Bacteroidales; family WCHB1-69; genus JAGVVH01. Next base: position 1,485 of record JAGVVH010000100.1, read on the forward strand.
TTGTTCAAAACACCATCTGATCTTGTAATTGACGGATCTATTATATTTGATGCTTCAGAAACACATCCTTGAGGACTTGTAATTATTGTATAATACTGACCCTTTTTATTGGCTTTTAACTTCTGGTTTGTAGCTCCATCAATCATCGAATTATTATAATACCATTGATTTCCTTCAATTGCATTTGAAATCAAAGTGTCTCCGCTCTGGGATATGATTGGTGTCGAGGGTTTGAGATTCACAATTATGGATAATAAACTCTCTGCTCCATCTCTGCAATCATTATGTCCTTTTACTTTTATATATCCAGATTCTGATAGGTCTCCAAAATTAACTAAAATACTATTTGCTGTGCTAGAACCAGTTACTCCAATAGGTAAAGTCCAAACATAGGAACTAGCGCCAGAAATGGTTGGTACTGAAAAAGACACATTCGATTCTCCCTGACAAACGGTCGATTTACCACTAATTATTCCTGCAGCATCGACCGGATCGCAATACCTCAATGTAATTATATCAAAATCATATGAGTCATTTCTTTGTAAACCGTTTAAAATTATATTTTGGTTTGCGTCAACTATGATATTTAAAGCAGTCTGATTTCTATTTTTCGAGTTATAATTTACTTCATAAATTTCATTCCCAGTTGTTTTATTGTATTTAATAAACGTTAAATCGTAGTTGTTGCTTGCGTTTCTTGTATTGCCCACAACGATAGGATTTTGTAACTTATCAAAGGCAATATCATATGCAAAATCATCGCCATTGTCTGTTCCGTTTTTATTTACTTTCCATTGAAAAACCCCTGAGCTGTTGTATTTAATTAAAAACCAGTCAAAATTACCATTAGCATTTGATTCATAACCTGCTGCATAAACGTTTGAATTATTGGGATCAACTTTTAGTACAGTAACTTTAATATTTTGATATTTTAAACTTCCTCCTGATTTGTTTTCCCAGACTATTGTGCCAGTACTGTTAATTTTTGAAATTATCACTTTATAATATGATCCAGTTTTATATATAGTATCTCCCACAGATGCAATATATACATTGTTGGAATTGTCAATATCCATAGCATTATAAAAAGTAAAGTCATCAGGAGTTGATACTGCCTTAGTTCCTCCGACAGGAATACTTGTAATATCTCCCCAGCTACTTGGATAAAATGTACTTAAACTTGATTTAACGCCGCAGACATAAACATAAGAATAACCAAAGGATAATGTTCCATACATATACTCGCCAGCCATTATTACATCGCCATTATTGCTTACTATTGCATCCAGAATCCAATCTGATTTATAACTAGTAATGTCTTCTTTTTTGTAATTTGTTAAGGTGCCGGCTGAGTTGTAAACTAAGACAAGCAAATCTTCGTAGGTAGGAGCAAAACCAGTACTCCCATTGAATGTATATGCTGAAACATAGATATTCCCCCTATTGTCAATGCCAATATCTTTCGGAATGTCATCTCCATTTATATAGGTATTGTTCCAACGATTGGCCCAGCCTAAGATTCCCGAAGATGAATATTTAATAGTAATAATGTCATAAGCAGTGCCTGTTCCTAAACTTTTACCCGTTATGTAAATATCACCTGTAGCCTGGTTTATTTCCATATCAACAGTCTGATCGTCGGAATTGGCCGAACCATTATAACGCCTGGTCCAGACAGTGTCGCCTGTGGCAAAATCTCGTTTAATCAGTAAAATATCGTTGCTAGTTCCGTAAGCATCAGAAGTTCCTGCAATGTAAATTGATCCATCAGCGTTATACATTTTTATTACCGATGCGGAATCGAATGAACTCATATTGCCGGAGAAAGACTTTTCCCATTTAAGTAAAGGAGCTTGAGCATAGCCAGCTACAAAAAACATAATACCTGCAAAACACATTAGGAGGTTTTTCATGATCTTGAAATTTTATATTCTCTTGTTGTTTCAAACAACCTTGACGTGTTGACTAATTAGAAAATAGATTAAAAATAGACTGATAACTACAAGGTTGTGTGTAATCCTATCTCAAAGAAAGTAAAGAACAAAATAAAGGGTGTTTTCTAATCATCAATTCGCCATCCGTCGTCATAAAAAAAGAAATAAGCTGTGTGTTGCGTAACCTGATGTTTATCGTTGAATATTTCTCCAAATGGGGTAATATTCTTGTTGAAAACTGTATAGTCCGCAATTGCTGATTTCTTATCGTCCAATTCCCGAATGCCGGTAATGTCCTTAATATCTGTTTCCCAAAGGTTTACCAGATAATTATCAGGGTCTTCACCAACCAGGTATTTTTTACCTGATTCGGTCAGTTTAACATCAATCTTTGTCCAGGTTCGAATAGTCGTCCCAATCAGGAAAGAGGTTGTTTCCTTGCTTTCCTGTGTTTCTTCCAAATTAAGCAAACCTTTTATTTCAAATTGCTTGTATATTTTCTCATTTTCAAGGCTCTCATCTTCACCAATGATAATAGATACCCCTCTCCCTCGTGTGTCCATGTTTTTAATATAGGTTTTTGTAATCTTATAATTCTTTTTTACAGGATGGTGTCTACTTTTTGATATTAAAGATCGGGCATTATCTCTTGTAAGATGCTTCTGACAGGATGCACCTAAGAACAAAAAAAGTGCAAATAAAATGTAACACTTATTATGACTCATATTGAATTAATAACAAGTAAAATAATCTAACATGCTCAAAAACGATAATATAGTTTAATTTCCAGACCATCAGGATTGAAAGGCACAGTTTCCGTTTTTTCTCCATCAACCCAGAAACTAACATTTCGTGCGTCCATATCTTCTGAATCACTTGCCCGATTGCCATCCTGCCCCGTTCCTGAAAAATTCAAGTACCCCATCTTGTAGGAAATCAGATAATTAAACCTTATGCCAATTTCATTTCCATTTCCAGTGGATGAGCCTAAATTCAGCCCGGGCTTGAGGCCGAAAAAAATGTTCTGAACGGAAACGTTCACATTGGTATAATCCATAAACTGGGTGTTATTTACCTTGATGTAAACATCGTTGTTTTCAATGGTTCCGATTCCTTTTGAACTGTATCCTAGAGAAGCAGCCAATTCGGGCTGGAACTTGAATTTGCTCTCGTTTTTCCCGGTGTAAACTAAGCCTGGATTTAATGCCAGCCCAGAGAGGCTTCCCAAATACCCCTGCCCTTCAATAAACCATTGCATGTTTTTATTATAATCGTAATTAACATACCTCAGGGACAATTCATAGCAGGTATTACCTTGCTGCTTAAATTCTTTGAAAATGTTGTCCATCGAAGGTGATTCGTCGACATACCACAATGTCACGATCCTGTTTTCGGGTCGAATGATTCTTACGCCTCCAGACACGGTTAAATTTGTCTGTGCATACATTCCTCCTACAATAGATAAGAATGACAATAGTAAAATTGACTTTTTCATTGTTTTAAATTTTCATTAAGTGAAAGGTTTTACTTTGCTGATGACTTTTTAAGTACGATATACCAAAATTCATTGGTTTGTTTCCCTGTTTTCAATTGAAAAGGTTTCAAAAAAATTTTCTGTCTATTAATATAAAAGCGAGATATAATAACAGCTCAGTTTTATATACTATTTCTTTTGGAATCCTGAATTTTTTTTGATTTCTAACGATTCAGATTTCTTTACTTTCAATTCTTCGGGTTCAAGGTATTTCCACGAAGTGGAGATTACATTTTCATAGATCTTCTGTAAAATTTCAACCAATGTATTCCATACCTTGGGATCTGTCACGGGTATATCTTTAGATTTGTATTTATATTGACTGTCTAAAAAGAAAGTTATGGGTTCTGTAGAAACGCTTTTAACCCAAACTTTGGTTTTTGTAAATGGCTCAGAGAAAATCATAGTTATTTTACCTGATAAATTCATATCCCCATTGTAAATGTAATAGTAATTGGTTCTACTGGTTAAAATTTCATAATCCGAAGTTTGTTTTATTGCATTTCCCGTAAATTGTAGATCTACCTCTACTTCCAAAACCAAATCTGTAGTTTGCTTTTCACTGTAAACCATGTCATCAATGGTATTATAAGGACCAACATATGGATACCCTCTTGCTGTAAGCATTTCGACAAAATCATCCCCCATGCTGTTGGCAAAAGTTTTATATGGATCAATTTTACTTTGTTCGAATGATGTAACAAATCTTGGATTGATCAAAGCAAATTTGATATCATTTGATTTTGTCACTCCTACGCCAGGTGTTGAATAATCAAATTTCATCGGAACCAAAGTCGGCGGTTTGGCAGCTTCTTTTGAGCCTGAAATTGAAGCATAAAACAACAAGGAAAAGCCAACCATGGTTAGAATCGATAAACAGGTTTTTTTTGCGTTCATAATTTGTTAGATTTTGGGTTAATGTTTTATTTTGGTTAGATTATATGATAAACACATGAATGTTGCCACTGAATAAGACAATAGGTCTTTCCAGTCAAAAGTCCCTGGCATCCAGTGAAATGCCTGTAATATTTCCATTGAAAAACTTAAAGTGATTGCAAGTACAATCCAAATAATTGCCGGTTGCGAACCATCATTATCCTTCCAAATAAACAACAGGGAACTTAATAGAGCATACAGCCAGAGACCGTCCGGTAAGGAATACTGTAACCAGGCAGGAAGATTTTTTGAACTGAAGAGTGGAAATACTTTCATTAAAGGATCAATGGAAGAAATACCTCTCCAGAAAATATAAACTATTACTCCCAGAATTACAGGAGAAATGATATGAAGAAGAATATATCTTTGGGATGATAAAACTTTCATTTTATATCACTTATAGTTTATCTCATCTGCTTACGACATTGTTGTCTGAACTTGGTTCATTGCCCGCCAGGATTAGAATCACTACAGTATTTGTATTAGAAAATTAGAATTGTCATCAACTGTACTGTTCCTTTTCTGCCGAATCAGGTAGGTAAATTTATATCTGCTTTTTCATTTCTGCTACCAGAAACTTGAATTTGGCAAGTTTGAGTGTGAATTTGGTATTTTTCGTAAAACAGTTTTCGACAATTATGGAAAATGCTTCACATTCACGATGTGTTATTTGTGGCCCTTGTGATTATACTTTCATGATTCGTTCTGCCTTGTGGTGGAGATTGTCAATCAAAAGGTCTGCAATTATGAATTATATTACCCTCTACAGAGACTAACTTTCATATTGCAATTCCGTTTGATTTCAGGTATCTTATAAAATCATCCTTCCTTGCTCTTGCAACAGGAATTGAAATATTTGTTTGGTCGTCCATTATCAGAAATCCGCCTTCTTCTTTTGTGTATTTCCGAATATGCCCAATATTGACAATATGTTTGTTGTGAACTCGGTAAAATGATCCGAGACTTGTAAGAATATCTTCATAGTACGATAATCCTTTAGATACTTCAACCCTAATAATCGATGATTTGTTGTTTCTATCAAAAATGAAAAATTCGGTATAAACATTGTCTGACTGGCATCGAATAATGTCTTTCACCCTGTAAAAGTTTAACCCACCCTTGTTATAAAGGGCTATTGCTCTGGCATTCAAGGGGAGATTGAAATTTGTCAACAGATTTCTTATCCTGTTATTTCCGGTTTTTTCCCTATATCTGGCCAGTGCTTCCTTCAGATCATTGATTTGAACCGGCTTTTCAATGTAATCAAGGGCTGAAGCTTTTATCGCCTGAATGGCATATTGTTGGTAAGCAGTGGTAAAAATAACCTCAAAATTCCGCTCACTAACCATTTCGAGTAAATCAAAACCGGAATAGGGACTCATTTCAATGTCTAGAAAAATAAGTTGTGGTTTTAGTTTATCTATTTTCTCAACAGCATCAGGTACATTGCTGCTAACAGCCACGATTTTAACCTGACTGAAATGACTTTTAAGTAATTTGGTAAGTGCTTCAATATGAAACACATCGTCATCAACGATCACCGTACTGATCATACTGCGAATTCAAGTGGCAGTAACATTTTAACTCTTGTTCCCGCCGGTTTACCATTTTCTTCTAAATCCTCCAGGGAAAAGGTACAATTTGTTCCCTTGGTTCTATTAATCAGATCAAAGCGTTCTTCTATAAGTTTAATTCCGAGTGATTCCTTTTTAAATCCTGAAAGAGATTTCATTTTTTGGCTTTCCTTTATTCCGATGCCGTTATCTTCAATAAAGCAGGCTAACAATCCGTTATCCTCTTTAATCTCAATTTGTAAATGTCCCTTTTTCCCATTGTTGTGAAATCCATGCTTAACTGAATTTTCTACTAAAGGCTGCAATAAAAGCGGAGGAATCATGGTAACTGACGGATCAATCCCGGGATCAATGGAAAAAGTATAAGTAAAAGGAACCTGAAATCTTGCATTCTCAAGATCCATATAAAGCTCCAATATCTTGATTTCATCCGCGAGGGGAATTTCCCGTTTTGTAGAATTTTCCAGAACAAACCGTGTCAGGTTTGAAAATTGATTCAACGCGTTTATTGATTCTCTGATCTTTGTATCATTTAACATTCGTTCGATGGTCTGGACACAGTTGAAAATAAAATGGGGATTCATTTGAGAACGTAAAGCTTTCATGTTGCTTTCAACTAACTCATGGTTTAATTCAGCAGCCTTTTGTTTTAAGATGGCCTGTTCCCTTTTCTTTTTGTTCCTGAAAAGTAAAAAACCAGCTAAAATCAATACCATCAGGAATCCAAAACCAGACAAGAAATAAAAAATCATTCTTTGTTTTTTCAACTTTTCATCTTGAATGGTCCTGGTTTGATCCGCCACCTTTAATTTATGGATTTCTATTTCAGCTTGTTGCTTTTCACGTTTTGCTTCAGCCAGTTTTAGAGATTGTATATTCCGTTCATTTTCAGCCGCTGATTCTTTTAGCCGGAGGTTGGCAATTTCATTCCTGCTGCTCACCACCAAAAAATCATTTTTCTTTTTCTCATTTTCAAGGTTCAAGGCAATGATTTCCTTATCTTTCTTTTCGGTCTCATACCTAGTCTGCATTTCAGCTATGGAACGACTGTTTTGTTCACTGTATAAAGAGTCAGATAATTGTCGATATTGGTATAAATACCAATAAACACTATCTGAGTCATTAAGCCTACTATATAATTGGACAAATGAATAATTTAAATCCATCAACATGTATTTGTTATTTAACTCCTTTATTACAGAGAAAGATTTATAATAAAACTCTTTGGCTTTGAAATATTCTCCTATGTTTATATAAATATTACCGATATTTTGATATATACCTGCCAGGTTGGCTTTATCTCCCATTTGAAGTACAACAGGCAGCACCGCATTGTAGTAAAACAACGCCGAATCATTTTTGGCTGTTATTTGATATAAATTCCCAAGAAACATTGAGGATGTAGCAATACCAATTGAATTATTTACTGATCTAAAGTTGAAGATAGCATCATTAAGGTTTTTAAAGGCTGATTCATAATCTTCATTTTCCTGATAGATCATTGCCAGTCTGTAATAAGTCCATGCTAATCCATTAATGTCATTTGTTCTTTTGAAATAAGTTAAAGCTTTTAAGGCATATTCCTTCGCCTCTTCATATTGTTTCTGGTATCTATAAATGCTGCTTATGTTTACTAAAGCATATCCGAGGTTTTGTTCATGGTTTTCTTCTTCGCTAATTTTGAGAGATATAAAATAATTCTCCAGAGCCTTGGGGAAATCTCCCAGTTCTTTATAAATATTTCCAATCCAGGCATAACCGGAAGCAAGTTGACTTCTCAAATTCAATGATTCATAAATATGATTTGACTTTCTTCTAAGTTCTAATGCTTTTTCTTTTTCATTGAAATGAATAAGTACTGTTGCCATGTTATCACATGCTTCTGCAATTTTTATAGAGTCTGCCAGTTCAATAGACAGGTGATAATGTTTATTGAAATAATACAGCGCACTGTCAAGGTTCCCGATTTGGTAATGGCAAAGCCCAATGGAGTTGAAACAATTATTTTGAGCTTCCTTGAAAGAAATCTGCTGAGAAAGGGCAAGAGCCTGCCGGGCAAAGTCCAGTGCTTTTAATGGTTCTGTATCGTTAAGATGATTGGAAATATTGTATAGCGTTTTTGCCAATTCTTTGTCTGATTTTGACTTTTTAAGTGCGTTATACAGGGAATCTAGATCGTTGTTCTGAGCTTGGGCATGAAAGTTCCCTATAATAAAGCACAATAAAAGAACAAATGATATTAATACTGACCAAAATCGGGATGTAACATTCATGTTGTTTGGTTTAATGTTGATTCACAAAAAAGTCACAGAAAGAAAAAATGAAGAGACCTGTGTTTCATGATCTCATCACTTTATAAGGTTTAATCAAAGGTTAAATATAGTATGTTTTATGTGATAAACCAAATTTTCGTCAGTGGAATAATCTTAATAATTTGGGAACATTTCCCTGCCATTTCTGCAAACTTCTTCTCCCCCTCAAGCGTAAGCAAATCCGAACTTGCTAAATGGTCGGGAACTTCCTATTATTATCTTGATACCGGTGAAGGTAATCCCTTCTGACTATGGCGAGAGGAGAACGCGAATGAGTTTCCAGCAAAGTCAGTTATTGACTGATTTCTCACCTCTGGTAATCTGGTTATTCTTATTGTGTTCAATACTGGTTTACCCGGAGATCTTTCAGCCGGATTCCGGTCAAAAATTTTCTTCCATCCTTGCTTCGATTCGTTTATCCTCCAGAAAAATAGTTTGCATTGTCGATACAAACTATTATAATTGCTTTAAAATCAAAGCAAAGGATGGTAAATAAGCAGTTTTTGTCTGAAGTGATCGGAGGATCAATATGACGGAATAAAGTTGGCACCTGCCTGGAAGTGGGTGTGAACCATGTTGGGCCGTATTAGATACGGACTACCCCGGTTTGCCGTAGCAGTGCTTGTATTTCTTGCCGCTTCCGCAAGGACAGGGATCGTTCCGGCCCGGTTTGCGGCCGCCTGCTTGGGTGAGAGAATCTATAACCGGAGGCTCCTCCTCGTAGGAATTTCCGCCGCCCTTCAACCGCCCTCCCGGAATGATTTTGAAATGAGGAAGGTAAGGCGCTGACTGTAAGGAGCCTTTCATGGCAAAAGTGGTGTTGGCCGGATTCCCTTTATTCGCCCACCGGGGAGTGTGGTTTGCCCAACTCAGAAAACTACGGATAAACCCTTTAGACTCCTTTTCATTCATCGGATTATCCTCTATGATGGTATCGATCATTTCTCCCGGAGTCCGTTCGTTGTTCAGAAGAATCCACATCCGGCTGATCCAACTGTTCACCTCCGGCTCATCCTTTACCCTCCTGATCAACTCTTCCCTGAAACTCCTTGTGACCGGAGTTTCCGGCGGCATCGGATTTTCCAGGTCTCCTGCCGCCATCACTTCAGCCAGGGAATAACGGGCGCTTTTCAACGAAGCCCTTTCTTCAATCTTATCAAGCGTTTCTATTAAATCAAAGACAAAACGCGACGCCAGGTAAACAACTCCTTCGTCAGAAAACAGACTTCTCCGGAGCAAATAGGAGCGGTTTAAAGTCTCCGTAAACAGATCCCCGGTTAACTCCGGACAAATATCCTTGGCCTGTTTTTCCAGTTCATAGATGGTCAGAATGCCGTGTAGGTTCAGCAACCCATTCAGCAGGATTTCGTAATACAACCTTCCCGACGATGGATCCTGCTTGCCGGTAAAATCGTCAATCACCGGTGCCAGAACTTCAGCGAAATCATCACTGATCCGCTCTTTGATACCCTCTTCAGCTTTCAGGTACAAGGTCAGGCCGATTTCTGATATGCAGTTCTCAGCAAAAGATGGTCTGATGAATACGGAATGGTCCTCCGAATGGACCATCTGTTGCAGTTTGAGTATTTCCGGATAAGGGAGTCTTCGGAGTAACCAGAGAGGATTACACAGCAGAGAGTTGGCCATTTTAAGGGCGAACTGAGCTTTCCGGAGGTTGGTCGGAATCCGCAGGTCCAGGTTCCGGGAACTATTGATCAGGATCTCTTTTGTCCTGTTCATCAGCAGGTCATACAGGGTGATAGAGGAAGTAGGCATGACTAATGGTCTTTTGAAACTGTAAACATCAGACGTTGCACAAACTTTTAATATGATATTTGTGGAAATTTACACATTTTCCACACATAAGATAACCCATACCAGGTTCTGGCACGGAAAATCGGTAATATTGCCTCCGATTTATGCCATGGATAGTTCCGTTTGATGGAAAGAAAAGTAAAACTCCCGGCACTTTTTTTAACCAGCTATTCTTTTCCACCAAGCTGCAAATCTTCGACAAAAGCACAGTATTAAAAAGGCGCACCGGATCTGTATGTGATAGCTGCGGGATCATTATTGGAAAGATTAAAAGATAAAAGTATTTCTTTTCCTGTTGGGAGGGTTGAATACATGGTAATGCGACCCTGTTCTTTCAGGGAATTTCTTACTGCCACGGGTAACGGGCAGTTGAATGAGTTTCTGGGTCAACCTGACGTTCCCGGTTTTCTGCATGACCAGTTTTCAATGTGGTTTAAAAAGTATGCCACAACGGGTGGAATGCCCGAAATAATCGCTCTCTATGCCAAGAGTGCTGACCTGACTGCGCTGAAACCCATTTATGACTCGTTGATCCAGTCTTATTCCGACGATGTGGAAAAATATGCAAGCTCTTCAGCACAAGTACAATATATCAGGCACATCATAAAGCATGCCTTTGCTGAAGCAGGAACGAAAATTACTTTCGAAAAATTCGGTAATTCTTCGTACAGATCGAGGGAAATGAAGAAAGCCTTATTAGCTCTGGAGAAAACCATGCTTCTGGATCTCGTTTATCCTTGCACTTCTGTTGACTTTCCTGCACAACCCAGTCTGGCTAAAAAGCCCAGGCTTCATGTTGTGGACACCGGTCTGATCAACCATACAAGGGGATTGCTGGGAGAGATGGTTTTTAATGAGAATATCAGTGACGTTTATCGCGGACTTATTGCTGAACATATTGTAGGGCAGGAATTGCTTGCTGCCAGCTATTCTGTTTTGTATAAGGTATACTTCTGGACACGGGAAAAGAAAAAATCAAGTGCAGAAGTGGATTATGTTTTCCCCTGGAATGGGAAACTAATTCCTATTGAAGTGAAATCCGGAAGCATTGGAAGACTGCGGTCCTTGCATCAGTTTATGGACCAGGCCCCGCATGGTATTGCAGTCAGGGTATGGCAGGGGTCCTATTCCGTTGAAAAAGCTGAAACCATAACAGGGACTTCTTTTACCCTGCTTAACCTGCCTTTTTATCTAGTACACCGTCTCGAAAGGGAACTCGATGAAATTGAAACTCCCCGCCGCAGAGTTGCGGGAAAACGAATCCCGCGAAACCGGGATGAATTCGACGGGTAAAAACCCGGGTAAGTCAGGAATTACAACAGGGGGTCAACATAGTCCGGAATGCCCCCCGGTGTCTGTTTTAATGGTTAAAACTGGAAGATCTTTATAGAGCAGTTTCCCCTTTTTGGGGGTCAACATAGTCCGGAATCTTTCCCGCTCTATCGACGCCAATGTAAACCCGCTTTTTTCTGAAGGGCGTTTAGGGGGTCAGTATAGTCCGGAATGTATGCGGCCGTCCCCAACCTCGCGCTCAAAAAATAAAAAATGGTGTCCCAAAAACCATTAAAAAGACAATATATTCTCACCTCAGGCTCAGGGGGTCAGTATCTGTCGGAATGACATGAAAAATAAATGCAAAATCAGCATTAAAAAGGTCGTTTCACAGCCCGGATTTGGGGGTCAGCATGGTCCGGATTATCTATCAAGAGACGGACAGGAAATAAAAGTAGGAGATTATATTTCTTACGGTTTCGGTATTATATCCAACCTATGAGATAGATAAGACCAAAAATTAACATAGATATGCCAAAAATTGGCATTATCCATCAGATCAATATACTATTATTCCAGATGCAGAAAAATTAAAAGGAATAAAACCAAAAGAACAGCCAAATGATAATATCGAGAGGCTGGACAGGTTTAATGCCAGTCATGTTCTTACTCCCCTGGAAAAGGCTATCTCGCGGAGCACGAAATCGAATTTATTTGTTGATGAATCTTTCAACTTTGAAGAAGGAGAAATAAACAACGCCTATGGAAGCAGTGAAGCCGATCAGGTTTCCCTGAAAGCAATTGAAACCGTATTAGAGAAAGGCGGTATCCCTGTCGAGTATGTAAGCGCGGAAGAAGCACAAAGAAAGCACGAGGAGGTAAGGCAAAGAGAGAGTGACGCGCAGATGAAGTTCGCGGATACGGGGAAAGAGTTTGACCGCGTACAGAAGGAAGCCGTAGCCAACAAAGGATTGGTTATGCCTAATCTGAATAGCGCGAGCGTGGAAGTGGTAAGTGTGCCGATGCATGATTTTAGCGGTACAGGCAAGCAGGCTATTGATAAAGCCAAACAATGGGCAAGCAACAACATAGTCGGACAACATACAGCGAAAAGCGGGACAGTAGATGAATTTACTTACAGTATTGACGAAAAAGCAATCGACAAATTCTTATCGCAATCAGCTACCCAAAGTAGTGAAAATTTAGGCGTTCATTTGGCTGTGTTGAAATCACTGCCTACTGTGATAGATAAAAGTATAGATACTGAAGTTCACGCTGATTACATAAAAGACAAAGGAGTAAGATGGTCAGAGAATGGTATCCATAGTACAGACACCCTTATCCATAGGTTTTATGGGGCTGTTTTAATAGATGGAAATATTTATCGTACAAAAACCACTATAAAAGAAAAACGCAACTCTGATAACAAACCCTATACGTATGAAGTAACAAAGGTTGATTTAGTTATAAGTGGCTCTACAACGAGCGATGCACTAACTAAACCAACCCTTGAAGTTGCAAAGTTACTGCAAGGAGTTGAGAAATCCTACGATAAAGGGAAATATTTGTTGAATGAGAGCCCCCTAACCTCTAAAGGGGTAATGGAGAGTACTCCGCTGTTTCGCATCGTAGGCGAGATAGGTACAAGCCGTATGGAAGGCGCTGAAAAGGTGCTTGCTGATTTGAGGGTAGCGAGGGAAATGGAAAATGGTCAATCTATCGAAAACGCCGCCGACTATTATTTCTCACAAATACCCGAAAATTTAAAAGTAGAAGCCCGAAAATACAATCGCGCACAAGACGAAGAAGCAATGGCTAAGATACAAGCTAACCGCGAAGCTAAACGAGCGTGGGCAGACTACATGAGGGCGCACGAACATTTAAAAGAGTGGCAATCATTAAACGAACAAGAACAAAAGAAACGTATTCGTCTTGCTACCGGATGGGAACGTGGTGCGGACGGTAAGTGGAGGTATGAGATACCGGATGAAAGATTTACACCTGAATTTATAGCATCACTCGAAAAATCGTCTGAAAGATATAAAGATGAAAGAACACAAGAAAGATATACATATATCGGAGAAATATACGGTGAAAATTCAGAGTTACTAAAAATATATCCAAATCTTTCAGAAGTTTCTATTAGAATAAATATTCATCCTGACAATAAGGATGAAGGGTATTTTATGAAAGGAACGGAAGGTGATAAATATACATTTGGCACATCCGATGAAATAGAAGTAAAAGCCACTTCAATAGAAAAGGCTCAATCTATCCTTACACACGAAATACAACACGCTATACAACACATAGAGGGTTTTGCGAGGGGTGGAAATGTGAATGAATTTAAGAAAAAATACGCTGAATTAAACGAGCGTGTGGATGATTACAACAAAAAACTATCCAAAGCATCGAGTAAGGGCGAGAAAGAACTTTATGCTCAACTTATGAGTGAGAAAATGGATGTTGTAAAAGAAATACAATCTTTACAAGACGAGTATGGTGTTGTTGGAGTGAAACCGTATAATAATCTTGCAGGCGAAGTAGAGGCACGTAACACTGAAACGCGTAAAGATTTCACACCCGAACAGCGCAGAGAAAAACTATTGCAAGAAACAGAAGATGTTGCGAGAGCGGAACAAATAGTTTTGAGGAATACTGGATACCAAAGCAAAGGTGAATACAAGGAGAGTTATAACTACGTGGTGTTTGACGAAAACGCGCTGGAGATTGAAGAACATATTCAATTTCTCTCCCGTCCCGTACACGTTGGGAAAGACGCGGATGGGGCCACGGTAGTTTACGGATGGACCGAAAACGGTAAGGTTTATCTTGTGAAAGAGCGATTGAATCCTGAAACGCCGATACACGAGTACAGCCATATTTGGGATATTGCCCTGCAAGAGAACAACCCCAAACTGTGGAAACACGGCGTAGAGCTTCTAAAACAAACCAAACTCTGGGACGAGGTTAAGAACGACCCGAACTATTCGCACTTGAAAGACGACAACCAGGTAGCAAGCGAAGTGAAAGCAAGGCTGACCGGGAAGAAAGGCGCGGAAGTGTTTGCCCGAATGCAGCAGGAAGCGAAAGAGACAGGCGACACCGGGCTTGGAGCAGAGAAGAGATTGAGAAGGTAACGTTGGATGACTTTTTGGATATGACGTTGGCGGATATGGTAAAGGGCACCCCTCTGACCCCTAAAGGGGAAGAGAGCCGCAATGCATTGCGGCTGTACGATGCAGTTCCGAGTGAGGAGTTGGCGGAAATAAAAGAAAAGTCTATTTCCGACGGTACGTTTATGAAAGCCCCCAACGGGCGGCCTACCAACTTGAACGAAAGACAGTGGTTGCAGGTAAGAACACCGGCATTTAAAGAGTGGTTTGGGGATTGGGAGCTGGCTAATAAGCTGCGGATGATAAATAATGAGCATACTATACTAATACACCCTAACGACTATACTATAGAACAGATAGAGCAGATATATAAGGAACTTGAAAACGGGATTAATAAATACGACAATAGAAATGTGCGCTTCGTTAATTCTATTCTCGGGAAGATATTGCGCCACAAGGGAGTTGATACAAAACAGATAATTCCGCAACTAAAAAATATTTTTGACAACTCTGTACCTATTCTATCAGAAACAGAACAGGTTCAAGAGGGACATAAACAACATCCGAACCTCAAAGGCTATCATCATTATTTAGGGAAAATAAATATTGACGGAAAAGAATATTACGTTCGTTTTACTGTCCAAGAGGGTAAGATAAATCCGAGTAAAAAGAAAGCAGACGGATTTACTCCAAATGAGCTACACTCCACATTTATTACAGATGTTGCGATATATGAAAATACCACCAATAGTCCGATAAAACCTCCGAGCACTTACTCGACAATGGGAACTAATAGTGGTATTTCAGATACAAAGTTACAAGAATTTTTTGAAAAAGCAAGG
>JAGVVH010000285.1 GCA_019135895.1 Bacteroidota bacterium
ATATCGTTAGGTCTGTATCAAAGGAGGTCAGATTAAATAAAGAAGAGGATCATATAAACCACAAAAAGGTCACAGAATCAACGAAACAGCTTTATGCGGATATAAAAGAGAGGATTTTGAATATCGGACCTGACATTGAAATCCTACCTCGTAAAATGTACATTGGGTATAAGAGAAAGAGTAATTTCTTCAGTATCTATATTGGTAAAAATGAACTTTGGTGCTGGATAAACCTTAAAAAAGGAGATTTGGATGATCCAAAGGGGATTTGCAGAGATGTAAGCAATATAGGTCATTACGGACCAGGAGATTATGATCTAACAATAAAAACTGACTCTGATCTGGATTATATAATGTTCCTAATCAACCAATCATATAAAAATCAGGACTGAGGGTCCCTATGATAAGTTTGACCGGCATGGCTAAACAAGGTCATAGATGAGAACTGAGGTGCCAAAGTGAAATATAAGGAATTCTAATCCCTTTGAACAATGAAGTTATTAATGATCAAATTCCTTCGCTAATTTAAGGTGAACATCGTACTAATTCCAGCTTACCACATATGCAACAATTAAATAGACAAATCATATACATAATAGTAGGATAAAAGGATAAAGGAAAGGGTGAGAGTAATTGAGATAAACAAATAATTCAAAAAAAATTCCCAAAATAATTTATTTATAAGTTAAATAATCTATATTTGCAAACCGGAAGAAAGATGAGGTATGAACTTGTAAAACTGGCAAATCTCAGTGGAAATGAGGCATCAGTATACTCAATCTGGCTTGTAGATAACCAGATAACCTCTTATGATCGCTTTTTAAACGAGAATATAAATTCATTTAAAAGTGAACTTTCTGACATAAATAATCGTTTATATGTTATTGGCAAAAAGACCGGAGCCCGGGAACATTTTTTTACACCAGGTGAAGGAAATCTTGGTGACGGAATTTGCGCCTTGTGTGATTCACCCAAAAAGAAATTAAGACTGTATTGTATTCGTTACGGAACCTTAATTCTAATAGTAGGCGGAGGTGGAGAGAAAAACGTAAAAAAACTCCAGGAGAACAAAAAGCTCAAGGATGAGAATTATTTTCTCAGGACCATTTCAGCACAAATAGCTCAACGAATTAAAAATAAAGAGATTTGGTATTCGGAAAACAAAATGGATTTTGAGGGAAACCTTATATTTAATGACGACCAAGATGACTAAGGCAAGAATCTACAACAGTCAAATTATTAGCGAACTTTTGGCTGAGACATCAGCTGACGAAATCAAACTGACGGAAAAGAAGATGCTCCTTGCAGTACGTATAGCCGACGCTGTAAAGAAAAAATTCCATCATAGGAACGACTTTGCTGTAGCCATAGGCAAGAAGCCATCAGAAATAACGAAATGGCTCAGCGGAACTCACAATTTCACTACGGAAACACTATTTGAAATTGAAAGAGTACTCGATATAGAGTTGATTACACTGGAAACCAGACCGGTATCTTACGTTTCTTATTATATTTCAATAAAAGCACCATCCGAAGGAACAAGTGAATACTACCAATATGAACCTGATAGCAGAGATCAGATAATTAATGTTTTTGAAGGAAAGAGCATTGTTTCAGAAATAAAACAAGGATATGTCACCAACTAAAAAGAAAGCTGCAGAAAAGCAAATCAAATTTCAAATTAGGGGTATAGAACTTTTGGATTTCTGCTTCATCCACCCCAAAAAGCAGATTCCTCCGCAGATGGCATTCAATTTTGATATTAAACTTGAACACAAAATTCCATCAGACAATAGGCTAATTGCAGTTGTTGTAACGGTTGACATCAGAGAAGGTAACAATCATGACAAGTTGGGATCTATGATGGCAAGTTGTGTCTATGAGGTCCCTGATATAATGGATTACATTGATAAAAATAACAATCTCCCGAAATTCCCTGAAACATTCCTGACAACTATAAACTCAATTACAATTTCTACGGTAAGGGGCATAATGTTCTCTCAATTCAGGGGCACATTTCTACATAATGCCGTCCTACCAGTCGTTGACCCAAAATCTTTTGTCCCCCAAACTTAACCACACCAAAACCCATTAAGTTAATAGGGAGTATAACTCCGTATATTACAACCGGTTCGTAATAACGAGATTTTCGACAATCTTTGTGACCTTTGAGATTATTGTTACTGAAATGGTTGGGTTAATATTGTAATGTACTTCGTTGATATTGCTTTTTAATCAACAGCATTAAACCTGAATATAAGACGATTTAAGCCACTTTCATTCTTAACCAGCCTGCCCATGGTCTTAAAGGAGATAATTGCTCTGCGAAAAAGAATCAACCCTTAGACGGCCTCAAATCTGCTCAAAAGTCTATTCTGTGTATCCGATTGTGTATCCAAAAATAAAGCCACTCACAATTTCTTTTTTGTAAGTGGCTCATTTTCAAGTAGCGAGACCGAGAATTGAACTCGGGACCTCATGATTATGAATCATGCGCTCTAACCATCTGAGCTATCTCGCCATATAACTATTTCACTGAACTCTCAACCTTCCCGATCCTCCTGATGTCGGATGCGGGACGCTCTGACCATCTGAGATTTCTTACCGCTAAAAGGCGGGTTTTTCAAGGC
>JAGVVH010000228.1 GCA_019135895.1 Bacteroidota bacterium
CCAAGATTTAAATGTAAGAAAGCCTGATTATTTTTTGGAAGCGGCAGGAAAAAATGCTTCTGAAACAATTGGATTGGTAATAATTAAGATTGACAAAATACTTGAAATTATTAATCCTGATGCACTTCTAATACTTGGGGATACTAACAGTTCTTTATGTGCAATACCTGCAAAAAAAAGACATATTCCAATTTTTCACATGGAAGCTGGAAATCGTTGTTATGATCAGCGTGTTCCTGAGGAAATTAATCGTAAAATTATTGATCATATTAGCGATATTAATTTGCCATATAGTAGTATTGCAAGAGAATCATTATTAAGGGAAGGATTACCTGCCGATAGAATAATAAAAACAGGGAGTCCCATGTTTGAAGTTTTACATCAATTTAAAAAGAACTATGAAACTTCTTCAGTGTTGGAAAAAATAAAGTTAAAAAAAGGAGAATATTTTTTAGTTTCTGCACATAGAGAAGAAAATATTGATTCTGAAAAGAATTTTGCATGCTTAATAGAGTTATTAAAAGAGCTTAGCAGAATATATAATCACCCTGTTATTGTATCTACTCATCCAAGAACCAGAAAAAAAATCGAACAAAATAAAATTAAATTAGACAATAACATCATCTTATCAAAACCATTTGGGTTCTTTGACTATATTGCTTTACAACTTAATGCAAAGGCTGTGTTATCGGATAGCGGGACTATTTCAGAAGAGTCTTCCATCCTAGGTTTTAAGGCTCTCAATATTAGAGAAGCTCATGAAAGACCTGAAGCCATGGAAGAAACTTCGGTAATTATGACGGGAATGAATAAAGAAAGAGTTTTGCAGGGATTGATGCAATTGGAACAAGAAGATCAAAAATCTTATAGAATTGTAAATGATTATAATGTTCCAAATGTCTCAGATAAAATTGTTAGAATTATATTATCATACACAGACTATGTAAAAAGAGTAGTTTGGAGTGAAAATTTATCATAGGTTATGCGTTTTCTTATAATCAATATGTTAGTTGGACAAGGATCCAGCGGATTGGTTTTCGATAAGTTGATTCGGGAAATATCAAAGTTTCATAAGATAGATATGATTTGTGCGAATCCCAAAGCAGGAATTGAATACAATAGCAATGTCACCTTACATCATATTAATTTCCCCAAATATATCATCAAAAGACTTAGAAAATATTATATTGCTTTATTTCATTTAGATCCTTTAGAATATATATGGAACATTCGAGTTAAAAAATATTATCTACAAAATCTCAGAGATACTAACTATGATTTTGTGTTCGGTTTTATGTCCTCAATTCATTTTGCCCCCTTGATGGCATCTGTGAATATTTCGAAATTAACTCAAATCAAATGCCTCATCTATTCTGTTGATCCATTACCCCAGCCACTGGCCTGGAGCAAGAATAAATGGATTTTTAGAGCAACTAAAAAGTATTTAATGAGATACACATCAAAAATAAATGCTTTTTTTGCTGCTAATAATCAAATGCTTGATTATACTGTAAAAGAATTAGAAATACCAAATAGTGTTTATACCGATTGTATTTATACACCCTGCTATACTTCGATGTTGAATCTCACTCCGCCTCCTGCTGCCCAACATATTTTCTTATATACCGGAGTTATGTTCGGGATTCGAAATCCTAAATATATTTTTGAAGCATTTAAAATTTTATTATCTGAATATTCTAATTCTGAACTATGGTTTATCGGATCTCAGAATTCAATTTTACTGAATAAATATAATTTTTTGAATGATCAAATAAAATCAAAAATCAAATTTCACCCATTTTCCATTAATCTTTCCGAATATTATCAAAAAGCAACAGCACTTATTGATATTGATGCTGATACAGAAAATGATGTATACTTATCAAGTAAAATCACCAACTATATTAATGTAGATAGAATTATTATTTCAGAAACGGGAGTAAATAGTCCTTCAAATCATCTATTTCAAAATATTCCATCTATAATTCAATGCGATCATAATTCACAGCAATTGTATCAAGCAATGAAATTTGCTATTGAAAATAAAAATAATATTTCTTTTGATGACAGAAAAGAAGTTAGAAATATATTTGACGTACAATATATTTATATCGGACTAAGCAAATCTCTTGAAAAAATTATAAAAAACTAGAATAGTTCAATTTTTTCAGCATGAATTTGTCTTTTTTCAACTGGTGGAATTTCCATATAGTCGCCGTAAATTTCTTTTAGATACTTGTCCCATTGATTTGGAACAAGAAAAAACTTTTCCTCAAAGATGTATTCTTTTAATGGGAAAATATCATCAAGATTATGTTTGCTGTATAGTGAAACAGAACCATAAATATCCGATATTCTGTTATTTTTTGTAAGATACCTTATTAGAGTTGAGCAATTATTAGCAAAAAAAACTAATAGGTTCACAAATGGCCACATTGTCCAAGCAATTATTTTTTCCAATAAATTATCATTAAAACCATGCAACCTTTTATAAGCTCTACCATAAAAAAAATCAATAAATTTTCTAACTTTTAATGATACAATTTTTACTTTAGGAAAGATATCAATATATATTCCCTGACATATCAAAGCTTCTTTATCATAATAAAATTCTTTATAATAAGATTTAGAATCTCGGACTTTTCCCATTTTTGTAATAAGATTTTTTTCACTGCTCCAGTCTTGAAAGGTATATTGCATTGGCAATTCATCCTTTAAAACTTTCTTAAGCTTCTTATAGTCTTTTTTTACAACTGCGATATCAATATCATCATCCCATGGAATAAATCCCTTATGTCGTATTGCTCCTAATAAGGTTCCAAAGTCCAGCCAATAGGGAATATTATGTTTTCTACATATTTTGTCAACTTCAATCAAAATATCTAACATTCTTAATTGAGCTTTTCGTAAAGTGGTTCCTTCACCGTTATATTTTGAAAAATCTTCTTGGTCCATCCAAACTGCTATTAATTATGAATTGAATCAATCACTTTATTTATATCCTTTGTTTGTAATATACACGGATTATTATCCAATCTTTCCTGATTAATGTTTTCCCTAATAACAGATACATCAAAATTAACAGGCAAATCAAAAGATAATCCAATATTTAAAATGAATTTCTTCAGTACGACAAAAGCATCATTCGAATTTTCCACGCCGAGCCATGAATATAATTTTTTCATTTTATTTTGATGGCTATTAATATTTAAGGAATGATGAAGATTCTTTTGCTTCTCTGCAAAATTAAATTTCATAAAAAAGGGGAAAGTTAAGGCTACAGCATGACCATGAGAAAAATTGTAATAAGAAGTAAATGGATATGAAAAAGCGTGAGGAGCCGTAGTTTTTGAAATATCAATTGCCTTGCCTGAAATAAATGCAGCTTGAGAAACCCTATCACGCAATAATGTATCTTTTTTATTTTCAACTAGTTCTGGAATATTTTTCCACAATAATTTTATAGCATTTTCGGCGTATTGTTCGGATTCGCTTGTAGCATTCACAGACCAAAATGATTCAATGGCTTGAGCCAAGGCATCAAACCCTGTAGAAGCTGTCAAATAATTAGGTATATTGTATGTGAATGACGGATCAACGATAGCAATGTTTGGACGTATGTCTTTATGTTCAATAGAATACTTTGTATTGTCTTTGTATAATACAGCAAAATGCGTAGTTTCACTTCCAGTTCCTGCTGTAGTTGGAATTGCGATAAGAGGAATTAGAGTTCTTTGTTGTTCATATTCTCCATTATCATTATTGATATAGGAATAAAAAAATCGTATAAGTTTTCCCATGTCTATTACACTTCCCCCTCCCAAAGCAATTACAGCATCCGGGGGATATTGTTCGATAATGGTCAACCCTTCTTTTAAATCATAATATTTAGGATTAACCGAAAAATTATAATACTCCAATATAGAGATTGATTTTTCTTTCATTAAATCATCAATAACTTTCTTGCCACCACAAATTTCATAAGAAAATCTATCTCTGATCAATAATATTTTTTTTATATTAAAATCATCAATTAAAACGCTTAATTGTTCTTTTGCGTTAACGCCTATAAATTCCATTTTATAGTTCATTTTTCAAAAATGACATAAAATTTCTTTTATTTTCAAGAGGAGTAGTAGTTGGTCTTCCTAAGTTTTTTCTATTTCCCTTTTTCACTTTAATCTCAAAAAAAAGTGGAGCAGCCATTGAATTAAGATGAGGTAATATTTGGTCTAATTCTTCAATATTTTGAGCTGAAATAATTGTATTGTATCCACAAGATTCAGCGATTTTAGGAAGATTTATGTCAAAAGCGACGGTTGGTTGACCTCCAACGGAATCATGAGCTCCATTATTGAAAACAATATGAAAAAAGTTTTTAGGTTTTTGAGTAGCATTTGTTGCCAATGATCCCATGTGCATTAGAACGGCACCATCCCCATCAAAGCAATATACTTTTCTACAAGGCTGCATAAGTGCAATTCCAAGTGCAATTTGGGATGCATGACCCATTGACCCTACTGTTAAGAAATCGCGATTATGACTCTGTCCGACCTCTTCCCTATATTCAAACAATTCCCGAGAAATCATACCTGTAGTTGAAATAATTACAGCATTTTCGGGCAAGGCTGAAGCAACTTTCTTTATTGCATCTTCTCTGCTCATGGAATATACAGATTCATAAGAGCTTTTTAATTTATAATCATCAAAAGTTCCTTTTTTTACTACAAATGCAAAAGGTTCATTTGTCAATGAAATATAATTATAAGCCCATGTGAGTTGATTTTGAAAATTAACAGGATCGTCTGACAGGATAACATTTTGAATATCCAATGTTGCCAAAAGAGGAAGCGTTATTTTCCCTTGTTTTATGTGTTGGGGTTCATCTTTGACATTCGGTTCCCCCCGCCAGCCAATTAATAAAAGCATTGGAATATTATAAACTTCTTTGTCAATCAAAGAAGTAAGAGGATTAACACAATTTCCCAATCCAGAATTTTGCATGTAAACTACTGGAAATTTGCCTGTTGCCAAATAATAACCCGTAGCTAAACCTACTGCAGCACCTTCATTTGTAGCGATAATATTATGATTAACATCAAAATTATCTTTAATATAAGCACATACACTTTTAAGTAACGAGTCTGGAACTCCAGTAAAAAATTCAAACTCTTTTTCTCTTAATAAATCGATAAAAAAGGAAGGTAACAGCATTGTGATATAGTTAACTGATAATAAATATTATTTGGTTCCCGGTATTAATTCCAGAATATCTTTAATCGGCATACAAAGATCGTTTGTTTCGTATGAACGTCCATTTATCAATATTGTTTTTGCCGTATTTAACATGGCTGGGTAAGCACTTCTAAGCATGTGATTTGCATATATCACAATAGAAACTCCCCAATTAATCATTTCATCTTCTGTGATATAATTATACGTCGTTGGTACTAAAACAATTGGTATAGATGGGTGTACTTTTTTAAGTTCTATACAGAACTCTTTAACATCTTCTCCCGATTTATCTTTGCTATGAATCATAATTCCGTCTGCTCCTGCGTTAATATATGCTAAAGCTCTTTGCATAGCATCATCTAACCCTTTTCCAGCAATAAAACTTTCAATTCTTGCAATTATCATGAAGTCGTTTGTAATTTGAGCTCTTTTTCCTGCCGAAATTTTCTCACAAAAACCTTCGATGGTATCTTGTTTTTGAATCACATCTGTACCAAATAAAGAATTTTTCTTTAAACCTATTTTATCTTCAATAATAACAGCCGATATTCCTAATCTTTCTAAAGTTCTGACAGTAAAAACAAAATGCTCTATTTTTCCTCCTGTATCTCCATCGAAGATAACTGGCTTGGTTGTACATTCAAGTGTGTCATTAAGGTTATGTAAACGAGTGGTAATATCAACAGCTTCAATATCAGGTTTTCCTTTTGAAGTTGAATCCGTAAGTGAACTAGCCCACATTCCATCAAATTCTCGCTTTTCTCCATTTACTTCTACTACTGTTTTTTCAATTATTAATCCTGTCAGCCCACTGTGAGATTCCAAAATTCTAACAATTGGCTTTGCTTCTATAAGCCTTCTTAAACGCTTTAAACGCATATCGGGAGTTGTTCCTATTTCTGCTATTTTATTGTTAAGAATTGTCGAAGATATACCTTGAGTATATGGAATATCTACAACTTTTCCCCCCCATTGTTTTAAAGTCTCAATTACTTTTTGTCTAGTCTCTTTTTGAACTCCTTCTTTCCAATCATCTCCATGAACAACATAGTCAGGTTTATATTTTTCCATATTATGAACGTAATCTAAAGTGGTCTGAGGAACTACTTCATCAACTCCTTTGATTGCAGCAACGATAATGGAACGTTGTTCATAATTCAGATATGGGAGTCTTTTATAACTTGCTATAGCTTCATCAGTTAAAACTCCAACAATAACTTTTCCTAATTTTTTTGCTTCATTAATAATATTCAAATGCCCCGGATGAATAATATCAGCACTCATACCTACATAAACAGTTTTCATATTCAAAAAATTTTACTCCGCAAAGGTACAAGAAAAAATAAAACGAAGAAAAAAAAATTGCTTCGGAAAAAAATAGGCAACCCCAATTTCCAATCGGTTTGATATTCGCAAAAAAAAACTTTGTTTAAATATTTTTTCATAAAGCAGTCTGCAAATATATTTATTACTTTTGTGCATTGCTAAAAAACAATGCTAATTTTTATGAAAAGAAGAGGTAAAGTGACTACTTTCGGATTTTATCATATATATTTTCGCAAGATTATACTTACGTTCATACCCTTTTTATCCCTTTCTCTCTCGGCACAAACCGCCAATGATGATCATGTATCCACCCATATAGATAATCCGATAACCATAAATCCAACCGATAACGATTCGGGTTGCAGCACTTACAATGTTTCCATAACTACTGCTCCACAAAACGGAACCACTTCAACGATTGCCGCTAACGGCACTTTTACTTATACTCCCAACAGCGGATTTACCGGCCGTGACACTCTGCAATATTCCATCACTTGCAACGGTAATAGCGACCTTGCCAAAGTATATATTTTAATTATGCCTTTTCCTGACAATGTTTATAACATGAACTGTGTTACCATTCCTGATTCAACCCAATGGGGCATCATGCGGGGAGATTCCAGCACCTTGACTGCTCACATGTATGCCCAACCTTATGCAGGAGATATTGATAACGATGGAGATATTGAAATTGTGGCAGTAGGTCATTATAATAGTCCCCAGTATTCTCATTCTATTGTCATTTTCAATTCTCATTTAGTTCAAGAAATTTCAATTTCCACTTCGGAAATGTATGTTTACGGGGGCTATCCTATTGCAATTGCCGATGTGGATCATGACGGCATTGCCGAAATTTATGTTCACACTACTAACGGTGTTTTACAATGTTACAATTACAACGGGGTTTCTATTACCACCAAATGGACTTCTTCACAAACTATTGTTTCTGACCGGAGTGCTATTTTAGCTATTGCCGATGCCAATGCCGACGGAATTCCCGATATTCTCTGTCTTAATAAAATTTACAATGCCGTTACCGGAGTATTAGAACTCACCCTCCCGGCTACTATCGGACAAGCAACTGTTTATAATGGGGGAAAACCAACCATGCCGGTATTTGCCGACATGGATAATGACGGCCTTTTAGAAGTTGTCGGTGGAAATACCGTGATAAAAGTCAATATCACTAATGCAAACGGGACTACCGGCAATAGTGCCTTTATTTGGAAAACCATATCGGGAACCAATATCGGAGACGGACTCACCTCTGTTGCCGATATCGATTTAGACGGCTATATGGATGTTGTGGTGGTCAAGACCAATCTGATGTATGTTTGGAAGCCCTATTTTGGAGTCAATTCTTCACCACAGTTATTAGGAAGGAGTACCTTTTCAACAACATTTTATTGTGCCGGTTCACGGGCATTGGTAGCCGATATCAATAACGACGGCTATCCGGAAATTGCCTGGACTTATACCTCGAATATGCGCGCTTGCTATTACAATGCAGCAAACAATTCAATAAACCAACTCTGGCAGCAGACCACCAGTGACCGTTCTGGAGCAACCACCATGACGGTCTTTGATTTCAATCAGGATGGCAGTGCTGAAATTGTTTACAGAGATGAAACTCTATTACGAATTATCAACGGAAATACGGGAACTAACATTACCACATTCAGTTGCCCTGCTCCAACCGCTGTTGATTATCCGATTATTGTGGATTTAAATCAGGACGGCTCGGCAGAAATTGTCGTTTCTAGCTGTGATTTTCTTTCCGGAACTCTTTTACCGGCAAAAATAATTTCTTTTACCGCTTTAAACGCCTCCAATCGTTGGGCTCCGGCACGACATGTATGGAATCAGCACGGATATAATGTGGTTCATATTAATGATGACCTAACCGTTCCTCAATATCAATTTAATCCGGTCACGCCTCTTATTGACCCCAATACTCCTTCTGTGGTTCGAAGACCTTTTAACAACTTTCTGCAGCAAGCTACCTCTATTGACCAATACGGGATCCCGTTTTTCACCCTGCCCGATGTCACGGTCGTTGAAGATAGCACTATTTTTTACAGCGATTGTGATTCCATTTGGATTTCACTTTTTTATAAAAATGAGGGAGATAATATTCTTTCAGCACCTTATGAAATTACTGTTTATAAAGACACCTATCGAGGACCCATTATCAGAACTGTAACCGCTAATTCCAATTTATATCCCAACAGTAGCAGCAGGATTTCCTTTTCTTTCAGTTCCGCTGATCTGCTTCCTTTTCAACCGATTAGCGACTTGGTTTTTGCTATTAATGACGGAGGAACCGGTATTGCCCAAAACGGGAACCAACAGAGCGAGTGCGATACAACCAACAATACTTTGACCTTTCATCCCGAAGATGAAAATTTTAACGTTGAAATCATTAACAATACGGAAAATTTCTGCAATGATTATAGTGCAAACCTTTCTTTGGAAACAACTGCCACTTCGGTATTATGGAATACCGGAGAAACCGATTTTAGCATTGAAGTTCACAACTTTGGATCTTATTCCGTTATTGCACAAAATAACAATTGTTATGCTTATGATACCTTGGAAATAGCGTTTTGTTGTCCGGATGATTTAGATTTACCAAATGTACTCACTCCTTCATTAAAAGACGGACTCAACGATGAGTTTGTTTTTCCATCGGATCTCCCTTATGAGGAAATGGATATTTTCATTTATAATCGCTGGGGAAAACTTGTTTATAATTTTTCAGGAAAAGGTTTCAGTTGGGATGGAATGGAAAACAAAAAAATTATTAATTCAGTATATTATTATGTTATTCGCCTCAGAGATGGCTGTGAATTTCACGGAACCATAACAGTTCTATAAAATATATTCTAATGAAAATCATAGATATTCCTCTTCAAAAACAACATTCCCAAAAAGATTCCCTTTCTCTTAGATTCATTATATATATTCTGTTTTCTTTATTAGCATCTACCATTTTGACCCGGGAAACTCTTTCGGCACAAACCGCTAATGATGACTATGTTTCCACCCATATAGAAAGTCCGATAACAATAGATCCGACCTATAACGATTCGGGTTGCGGCACTTACAATGTTTCCATAACTGCCGCTCCTCAACACGGAAACACCTCGGGCATTGCCGCTAACGGCAGTTTTACCTATACTCCCAACAGCGGGTTTACCGGTCGTGATAGTCTGCAATATTCCATCACCTGCAACGGTAGCAGTTACTTTGCTTGGATTTATATAGTAATTTCCCTATTTCCCGACAATGTTACCATTATTAATTGTACAACTACGCCTCCATCAAATATATGGAGTTGCTCTTTATTTAATCAAAGCGCAGCATCCTACACTAATGATGTTTCCAATTTTACCGGAGATATTGACAATGACGGAACGGTTGAAGTTTTAGCAGTAGCCAATCAGGGTTTTACTTATAGCAATTTTTATTTTCTAAACCCAAATATAGCCGGAATGCCTGTCAAATATTCTTTTACCGTTTGCAATGGCAGTCATATTTCTCATGATAATTCCATCAGTTTTGCAGATGTGGACAGAGACGGTTATGCAGAAATCTTTTACACAGCATTTAACGGAAATTTATATTGCCTCGGATTTGATACAATTAACCATAATTATTTCACCACACCGCGCTGGACAAATATTTATAACAGCTATAATAATTTCTATAAAAATCCCCCGCCCATGTTCGCCGACTTTAACGGAGATGGAACTCCAGAAGTAATGGTATATGACCGGATTTACAATGCTGTGACAGGGCAGCTGCTGGTCAATGGCAATTTTGCATCTAACGGATGGAATTTCGGATGTGGGGCATTGCATTATAGTAATGAAAATGAAACGGCTCCGAGCGTTATGGCTATAGGAGATTTGGATAATGACGGCTACCCTGAAATTGCTGCAGGTAATATGGCTTATAAAGTGTCTATTATTAATCCTACCGGAACCAGTGGGAACAGCATTTCTCTATACAGACAATCTGATACCAGACAAGATGTTGGAGACGGCGCTACTGCATTGGCAGACATTGACTTAGATGGAAACCTGGATGTGATAGTTTCACGAAGAAAGAGTGCCACTCTTGCTGCTCCCTTTGTACAAACATATGAAGCAACGCTTTTTGTATGGGCACCCCAAACCGGAAATATAATCAATAATAATATTATTGCCAACATTTCATGCCACAATCAAGGAAAGGCAGGACCTTCCATTCCGCTAATTTCTGATATGGATGGCGATGGATATCCTGAAATCGGATTGTCAGCACGAAACATTGTAAATACTTATAAGTATTATCCTACTTTAGATTCTCTTGGCATAATGTGGTCTATATCAACTACGGATAATTCAGCATCCACCGGACTCACCTTGTTTGATTTTAACTTGGATGGCAGTGCAGAACTGATTTACAGAGACCAAACAACTCTCAGAATATTTAACGGTTCAAATGGCAGCATATTAACAACTTTCAATAATTCTTCTTTAACAGCAAATGAATATCCGGTTATTGCAGATGTTAACAATGACGGAGCTGCAGAGATTCTCATTACAGGGGAAAATCGTGTCTGCATCTTTTCCAGCAATCCTCCGGGACAATGGGCGCCAGCACGACATGTTTGGAATCAATATGCATACAATGTGGTTAATATCAATAACGACCTGACCGTACCTCAGTATCAGTTTAATCCGAGCACCCCCCTTGTTGACCCGAACACGCCGACTGTGGTTCGACGCCCCTTTAATAACTTTCTGCAGCAGGCCACTTCCATTGACCAATACGGAATTCCTTTTTTCACCCTGCCGGATGCCGCTGTCATTGAAGATAGCACTATTGTTTACAACAGTTGTGATTCCATGCGGATTTCCCTTTATTATAAAAATGAGGGAGACAATGTACTTTCTGCCCCTTATAAAATTACCGTTTATAAAGACACCTACCGCGGACCCGTTATTCGGACTGCAACTGTTACTTCCAATTTATATCCCGACAGTAGCAGCATGATTTCCTTTTCTTTCAACTCCGCTGACCTCCTTCCTTTTCAGCCAATCACTGATTTTGTCTTTGCACTCAATGATGGGGGAACCGGCATTGCCCAAAATGGGAACCAACAGACAGAGTGCGATACAACCGACAACATATTGACTCTCAATTACGAAGATAATAACGAATATATTGAAATTCAAATCTCTGATGACATCTGTCAAGGTGAACCCTATACTGAAAATGGCTTTGACATTCCGGCAGACAGCACCCAAGTTGCCGGAACTATCATACATCGTCAATTAATCATTGTGACAATCGGAGGGTGTGATAGTATAGTTACCCTTTCTTTGTCCGTTAATGAGAACTATTATACTCGGATTGATGCTGAGATATGTCAAGGCGATACGTACTCCCAAAACGGTTTTAACCTTTCTGAGACCGGTAATGATACCCTCTTTTTCCAAACTGTTAAGGGTTGCGATAGTATTATAGTCCTCTCTTTAACGGTGAACGACACGGTTCCCATCACTTATTTACAGGCTGAAATTTGTCTTGGAGAAACATACTCTGAGAACGGTTTTAACGTTTCAACTCTCGGGATTCATCAGCTCTCTTTACTCACCTCTCATGGCTGTGATAGTATAGTTACCCTTTCTTTGTCCGTTAATGATCCCTATTATACTCGGATTGATGCCGAGATATGTCAAGGCGATACATACTCCCAAAACGGTTTTAACCTTTCTGAGACCGCTAATGACACCCTCTTTTTCCAAACTGTTAAGGGCTGCGATAGTATTATAGTCCTCTCTTTAACGGTGAACGACACGGTTTCCACAACTTATTTACAAGCTGAAATTTGTCTTGGAGAAACGTACTCTGAGAACGGTTTTAACGTTTCAACTCCCGGGATTCATCAGCTCTCTTTACTCACCTCTCTTGGGTGTGACAGTATTATTGAACTTGAGCTGACTGTTTATCCTCTTTATAACATAGAGATCACGAAAGAAGCCTGTAATTATTACAGATGGAACGATGAGACATATTATGACAGCGGTGATTACACGCAATCCTTTACTTCCGCTCAAGGATGCGACAGTACAGTAACCCTGCATCTTTCGATTATAGATGCCAACATTGAAATCATCCCTCTGACAGAAGATTTCTGCGAAGAATATTTTTCCGTCCTGACTGCCAATTCCACCATAGACGATATCCTATGGAGCACGGGCGAGATTTCTGATACGATTATCGTCCGATATCCCGGGAACTATTCCGTCTCTATTTCTCTTGCCAATTGCAATGCAGAAGATGCCATTACCATTCCTCCGTGCGATTTCAACTTATATTTGCCCAATACCATTACCCCTTCAAACCATGACGGGCTGAACGACTATTTCATGCTTCCTCTTAACGAAACACCCCAAATCAGTGAAGCAGAGATTGAAATATATGACAGATGGGGAAAACTGGTCTTTTTTTCCAAAGATGTGTACTTCAAATGGGATGGCAACGTAAACGGGATTATTCTCTCTAATACTGTTTTCAACTACAGACTTCTTGTCAAAACTCAAATGCGAAAACCCATGATGTTTACCGGCAGCATAACGGTTCTATAGAGAGGCAAGCAATCTCATCTTCTGTCAACTCATGCTTTTGGTTAAATAATTTTCTTCTGTTTTTAAAAATAGACTTGAGACGTTAGCTTGAAAAAAGTAAGTTTGAGATGATTGATAA
>JAGVVH010000524.1 GCA_019135895.1 Bacteroidota bacterium
AGTAATTATGAAAAAACTAATCGCTTTATTTACCGTGATAGGATTCTTAACCTTCGGTAATACAAATGCAACGTTTGCACAAAAAGAACAAAAAGCCGACAATGCAACCAAAACGGAACAAGTTCAGGATTCAGTTTCAGCTGCAACACCGGCTGAACAGGCTCAATTAGTTGAAGACGAAGATGAGACCGCTGAACAAAGTTTACATTATGTTTTAAAGAATAAATTTATTGAAGGAGGTGCCATTTGGATGGCCCCAATTCTTATCAGTTTAATTTTGGGTTTAGCCTTAGTAATTGAACGAATTTTTTATTTGAATTTTGCATCTGTAAATTCAAGCAAACTTTTGAATAAAATTGAAGAAGCTCTTACTAACGGCGGAGTTGATAAAGCAAAGCAACTTTGCGCTGATACCAAAGGACCTTTGGCCGCTGTTTTTTATGAAGCCTTTGACCATTATGACGAAGGAATGGAATCGGTTGAAAAAGCGGTTGATTCTTACGGTGGAGTTCAATTGGGAAAATTAGAGACTAATCTTAGCTGGATTTCCTTATTTTTGGCTTTGGGACCGATGTTAGGATTTTTAGGAACAGTTGTCGGCATGGTTCAGGCATTCGATGCTATTGAAGCTGCCGGAGATATTTCTCCAACCATTGTAGCCGGCGGTATGAAAGTGGCTTTGATTACGACAGTTTTCGGTTTGATTTCTGCCATTATTCTTCAGATTTTCTACAATTACATTTTATCCAAAATTGATACCATCACCAACGATATGGAAGATGCCACCATTGGTTTTATGGATATTTTGGTTAAAAATAAAAATAAATAATTTTGAGATATCTCAATTCTTAACCTCTACATTACATATAATATGAGTAAGAAATTAATTAATATAATAATTTTTACGGTTGCCGGTATCGCCTGTCTTCTAGGGCTTTGGTTTGCCATATTTTTCAATAATGACACCCAGGACTTATATGACGAAGTTGGCATTCTAAAATCAAACAACTCCGAAATGTTGGTTGATTTGGAATCCGTAACCCTTGATAAACTTCCCACTTTTATTGAAAAACATCAAAAAGTGACTGATTCTCTTAATGTTGCATCAAAAGAGGTACAACTCCAAAAAGATATTCTTTATACCTATATTTCAAAACTGGATGAATTGACAGAGGTCACTTTTCCTGATTTCAAAAAAGATTATGATTCCTATTCGGCTATACTTTTTGCAGAAAGCAATAATGCCAAAAAATATACCGATGGTTTTAATTCTGTTTCCGATTTTTCCTCATTACAAAGCTATATTGATCAACTTAATGAAGAATATGCCCTTGTTAAACAGGATTATTTATTGAACAAAGAGTATGTAAAATCAATGAATAACATGGTAAAACGGGTTTCAGATATTAATGGAATAGTATCCGAAAGTAAAAAAGTGAATGAATTTTCCACTTTACAAAGTGATATTAAGTCTTCCAAGTCTGAAAACAGTATTTTTACAATATCTCTATTCCTTTTTTATGTAATTTTTGCTTTTTCAATAGTACTTGTGATTTCATTTTCTTTGTACCATATTATTGTCAACATCAAATCATCGTACAAAGCGTTAATGGGAGTTGGAGCAATTGTCGTTGCCCTTATCATTGGATTTTTTATTGCCAGTCCTGATCTCACTCCTGTTGCCATGAAAGTTGGCATTTCCGCCGGTGCTGCCAGATGGGTTGAAGCCGGTTTATATGCATTTTACTTTGTATTCCTTGCAGCATTAGCATCCATTGTTTTCACATTAGTTATGAATGCAGTAAATAAAATAAAATAAAATGGCTAGAAGAGCTCCCTCAATAAACACAGGTTACGGAACAGGGAATTCCTCGTAGATTGCCCCCTCCCAAAGATGAAAAGAGTACCGAACAAATAATTGATATTAACAGACGTAATGTCCTGAGTGTACTTGTAAATTTCAATGATGAACTTTTGGTTAACGGAGAAGAGATACAGATTTCTCAATTGAAAGAGAAGGCTATGGAATTTTTAGAAAATCCTACTAATTCTCCCAATTTACCTGAAAAAGAAACAAAAGAGATTAACTTTCTCGGGGATTATCCTGTTTCTCAAGGAGTAATTTCACTTACCAATGACCAAAGTACCAGTTATGATATGTATGTTCAGGTTCAAAATGAACTTCAAAAAGCAGTAAACGAACTCAGGGATAAATTATCTTCTTCCTATTTTGGGAAAAAGTATGAAAACCTTGACACTGCATATCAAAACTCAATTCAAAAAGCTGTTCCTATGAACATTTCTGAAGCACCACCTATTGATTACAATAAAACAGAATAGTTATGTCACGATTTAGAAAAGGCGAAAAAAAAGAGCTACCGGCAATTAATACCGGTTCAATGTCCGATATTATTTTTATGTTTTTATTCTTCTTTATTACTATTACCAATATGAGGGATGCAACCTTAAAGGTTACATACACTCCCCCAAAAGCAACTGAGGTCCAAAAATTGGAAAAGAAATCCTTGGTTGCCAGCATTTATGTTGGTTTACCAGTCGGAAAAAATGAAAATACGCTTCCTCCCGGAAAAATATCTGTCCAATTAAATGACCAGACCATCAAACAGGAAGAGCTTGTTGCAGATGTCCGCGATTTTGTTGGAACAGAAAAAGAGTCTCGTAGTGAAGAAGATAAAAACAAATTGACATTTTCATTGAAAATTGACAAAAGTGTTCAAATGCGTTATGTTAATATCATTAAATCTGAATTACGTAAAAACAATGCACTTAAAATCAATTACGCTGCCGGTAAAATTGCAGAAACTAAGAAAAATTAGAACATTTATGTTTAACCAAAATAATTATTTATGAAAAAAGTGATTTTTACCCTTGCAATGATTGTTTTAACAGTGGCTGTTTTCGCACAACAACCCGTTAAAATCTATCAACAAAATCCTGGTTCTCAAAAAGTAGAACAAAAAGTGCTTAACGGAAGAGAAACAGGTGAAGCCTTTAGTCTTCCTGCCC
Source organism: Bacteroidota bacterium (assembly GCA_019135895.1). GTDB lineage: Bacteria > Bacteroidota > Bacteroidia > Bacteroidales > WCHB1-69 > JAGVVH01. The sequence continues at coordinate 3,028 of JAGVVH010000524.1, forward strand.
CCATGGTAAGAAATACTGAAGCCAATTACATTGGCTCAACTTACTATGATTTACAAACCAATTCCGCTATGGGCAGTAGAATTATTGCTCATGAAGATGGAACTATCAGCTATGCTTGGACAACCTGCGGAACTGCCTCTTCAGGCCGTGGAACCGGGTACAATTATTTCTCTAACGGAAGTTTAGTTAATGATTATACCAGTACTGGCAGAGTTGAAACGGTTAGAACAGGTTGGGGAAATCTTGCTCCACTGGGAACCGGAACTGAAATTGGAGAAATTGTAGTTGCACACAACGGCTCTACAGGATTAGTTGTATCAACAAGACCTACCAAAGGAACCGGAGACTGGAACTCACAAACTCTTATTGGACCTTCTATTATCAATGGAACTTCCTCAAGCACTGCACTACTTTGGCCTACTATGGCAACTTCCGGAAATACTGTTCATCTATTTGCTTGCACTGAATCAGATGCCGGATACCTTTATGAAGGAATCCAAACTGCATTAGTATACTACAGAGGAACTTATGACAGAACTTCCAATAGTGTTACTTGGGAAAATCCACGTTTAATTGATGGAATTGACTCTTCCTATATTGGCGAATTTGACGGTGACGCATACAGAGTTAAAGCTCAAAATGGAAAAGTTGTTTTATTAGTTTGTGGATCAACAGCAGATGTTTTCTACTGTGAAAGCAATGATGGTGGTACTACCTGGACTAAAACCATCGTTTTTGACAGCCCTGTCCCTGAAGGATATGCTTCAGATGAATCCTTACTGCTTGACACTCCTTTTGTTTGTGATGGCTCTGGATCATTAGCTATTGATGAATCAGGAAATGTACATGTTGCTTTCGGAATTACCCGTATTTTAGAAGATGACCTTAACACTGCCGGTCATAGCTATTTCCCTGGGTACGATGCCCTTCTATACTGGAATAGTACAATGCCTCAAATTACACAAAGAGTTGATACTCCTGCATACTCTCTTAATCCCGATTATTTATTAAGTCAAGGTAGAATTATTTTCTCAAGACCTGACCTTGACGGCGATGATACTTTATGGTACCTGAATGGTGGCATTGAAAATTATCCAAGTTATGGAATAGGTATGACTTCCCAACCTCAACTAATTGTTAAAGATGGAACTGTTTATCTTATCTTCAGTTCTGTTTTGGATTTTCCATTCTATGATTATGACCAAACAATGTATTATCGTGGAATATTTGGAACTAAATCTACTGATAATGGGACAACATGGAGTATGGATAGTATAAGCTGGCTCTCTTATGGTGAAGATCTTTATTATGTAGATTGGGAGCTCCTTCCAACAATAGAAAATCCGATTGATGCCATATTTACCAATAGCGAAAATGTATTTCCTGCAGTTGCTGACGAAATTGTTAACGGAAAAGTAAATATGATTTGGCAAACTGATTATTTTGCCGGATCTGAAATTAAAGAAAATAACTCAGCCGTATGTAACAATATCGCTAATTTAAACTGGCTTCAAATCAATGCTTCCGAGATCGGTTCTTTTAATAATACTAATGAAGTTCATACCGGTGTTTGGGATGAAGATGGAATTTGTGAAAACTCACTTTCAGAAATGAAAATGTATCCAAACCCTGCAACAACTTCAGTTATTATTACAGTTAATTCATTGACCAGCTCTCAGGCAACCTTAAGTGTTACCAATCTGATGGGACAAACTGTTTATAATAATGCTGTTACTCTTTCAGCAGGCACTAATCAACTGACTCTTAATGTTTCTGAACTAAGCAATGGTTTCTATATGGTTAATATTAAATCCAATACAGGAACAACCACACAAAAATTAATCGTTAGATAATTTATTATATCTACTGATCCTATAAAAAGGGCGACCATTCGTTGCCCTTTTTATATTTATAACAGACAATAAAAGACAATCTATGATAAAATCAATGACGGGGTTTGGAAAAACTGCCCTAGCAATTACCGGGAAGTCGGTTTTAATAGAAATCAGAGCATTAAATAGCAAACAGCTTGATATAAGCACTCGTATACCTCCACTATTCAGAGACAAGGAAAATGATATCCGGACGATTCTTTCCAAGGAATTGGAACGGGGAAAAATTGATTTTTCTATCTATATAGAAAATAATGAAAACCCCTCTATTACAATCAATGCAAATCTGGCAAAAGCATATTACAAGAGTTTGGTTCAGCTTTCTGAAGAATTAAAGAATCCGGTATCCAGTGATATTTTTATTCAAATACTTAGAATGCCGGAAGTAATAACTACCCCAAAAGAAGAATTGTCTGAAGAAATTTGGGTTCACACTTCTAATGCCATTCATGAAACATGCAAAAAGGTAAATAGTTTCAGATTATCTGAAGGGACTCATTTAGCAGAAGACTTTGAGAAAAGGATTTTGCTGATTAAAAAAATGGTAGAGGAAGTAGAACCTTTTGAAAAAAACAGGATTGAATATATCCGTAAAAATTTTATTCGACAACTCACAGATTTGCCCAAAGAGGCAGACTATAATGTAAGTCGTTTAGAGGAAGAGATTATTTATTATCTGGAAAAAATTGACATTACAGAAGAAAAAGTAAGGTTAAAAAAACATTGCTCCTATTTTTTAGAGACTATGAATGAATCTGAATCAAATGGGAAAAAACTGGGCTTTATCATTCAGGAAATCGGACGTGAAGTAAACACAATGGGCACCAAATCTAATGACTTTAATATTCAATGCATCGTTGTAAAGATGAAAGATGAAATTGAAAAAATGAAAGAACAGATTGCTAATATTTTATAGAATTTAAATGCCAATTTATTAAAGTATTGGTAGCAATATATTTATATTAAAAAGTGAAAAGAAACAACGCAGAAATAGAAAAATGGGAAATATTTTATCATTAGTTGGAAGACCCAATGTGGGAAAATCCACTTTATTCAACAGGCTTACAAAAACCCGTGAGGCAATTGTAGATTCGGTTTCCGGAGTCACACGAGACCGGAATTATGGCAAGAGTGATTGGATTGGTTATGAGTTTTCCGTCATTGATACAGGGGGGTATGTGATGGGATCTGAGGATGTTTTTGAAAAGGAAATTCGGAAGCAAGCCACTTTGGCCATAAAGGAATCCGATGTTATTGTACTGATAGTTGATGGCAGAGAAGGCGTCACCCCCTTGGACGAGGAAGTTGTTGACATTCTCCGTCGTTCCAAAAAGCCATTTTTTTTGGCAGTAAACAAAATTGACAGTCCGAGCAATTATTTTGATTATACCGATTTTTACACATTAGGAGTCAATAACATATTTCCTATTTCTGCCATTTCAGGCAGCGGAACTGGAGAGTTGCTAGATGAGGTTGTAAAGCATTTTTCCAAAGATATTAAAGAAGATTTGGAAGATTTACCCAAAATTGCCATTGTGGGCAAACCCAATGTCGGAAAATCATCTTTTATCAATACTATTCTTGGTTTTGATCGTCATATTGTAACTCCCATAGCCGGCACAACACGTGATTCAATCTATACAAGATACTCAGGCTTTGGCTTTGACTTTTATTTTATTGACACTGCAGGGCTTCGTAAAAAGAAGAAAGTGGAAGAGGATCTGGAGTTTTATTCTGTTATGAGAACGATAAGGGCGATAGAAAATAGTGATGTTTGTATAGTAATGTCAGATGCAACCGAAGGTTTTGACAGTCAAGATATCTCTATTTTTAGTCTGGCCATCAGAAATCATAAAGGAGTTGTTTTGGTACTGAATAAATGGGATTTAGTAGAAAAAGGCAATAAAACACATAAAGAATTTGAGGAATATGTTAGGGATAGAATTGCACCTTTTACGGATGTCCCGATAATTTTTACCTCAGTACTAAATAAACAGCGAATCTTCAAGGTATTGGAAATGGCAATTGAAGTATATAAAAATAAATCAAGAAGGATTCCCACTTCTGAATTAAACGAAGTTATGTTGCCTATTATTCAGCAGACACCACCACCTGTTGTAAAAGATAAAGTAATCAAAATTAAATTTATCACTCAACTTCCCACTTCATTTCCTGCCTTTGCCTTTTTCTGTAATCTTCCACAATATAGCAAGGATAGTTACAAAAGGTTTTTGGAAAACAGAATTCGTGAAAAGTGGAATTTCTCCGGAGTTCCAATGGAGATTTTCTTCCGAAAAAAATAATATTAGCAACTTTTCTTATAATTTGATTATAAGGAAAGTAACACAAGAAATTTCAGTTGGAATAGATAGCGCAGCAATATTTTAAATTGAATCCAAAAAAATAGATGCTATTTTTCCAAAAGAGGGTTCGGCACTTCAGGTTGTTTTTTAAGTATAATATTCGGATTTTTTTCAACATCAAGTTCCGGAAATAATATTGCTGTGGGAACAATGAAACTGCATGGAACACCTGATAGATTAAAATTTGGACCTGCCATGATTTTATTTTTTTGCTTGCCTTTCAGTAGAGTATTATAAACCTGTTGTTGATTTGATATTGCTTCAACATGCTTAAAGGATTTCATATTAAGTGCTGATACTTTAGCCATTCTCATCAATGTTTCGCTTCCGTCTTTAACAGAAACCCTAATAACATATAGCGGATAGTAATAATTATTTTTTGTCAGATAGTTTCCGACTGCAGGCATAGCTGCACTTTGAGAAACCAGCTTTGGAATTATATAAGCATAGTCATAATCCTCTTCCTTTGCCATCGAAATCAGTTTTTTCTTCATCTTGGAATAGGACATTTTATTTTTGCCACTTAATTCAATAACACCAGAACAGAGAGAAGTAGTCAATTTTCCATAAGAAAGAGCCAATCTTTTGTGACCATTTGAGAATTTAGAATGATTAGTCGGAATTCTGTCACTAAGAATATTGACCAAAATTCCATCAGAAATAAGCGGTAATTCAGTAGGAACCCTCACCCCTTCTGCATCCACTTTATAGGAGCCAATTAATGGAGTTCCGTTGTAAGCCGTTTTCCCATCCAAAGCAGTAACTGACAAATCGCGAGAGATCACTTTTTTACCAAGCAAGGCTTCTGTGGCATTTTCCTGAGGAATATAGGATTCGTACCACCGCAGAAAATCGCTGTTTGGAGTTATAGGTTTTCTTCCGGCCAATAAACCATTATTACTTTCTATAAAAGATTGAGCAACTATTTCTCCCACAGCATCTCCGGTAAACATAACAGGACCGCTGAATGATTCAGTCATTTCCGGGACAGACCTAATTTGTTGAAGTAAATCCGCCATTTTGACAACTCTCTCTCTTAACAAATCCATCGTGGGTAACTGAGTATATGAATTAACATAAATAGTAAAATAGTCCATTACAGATTCACCATCCTGAGTCAAGGTTTCGGCAAATACCCTCAAGCAAACCAAAGTAAAAGGCTGCTTGAATTTCATTCCTTCACTATTGAGATAATAGGTATTGGCATTATAAACATATATATTTGCTCCTGAATTTGTAAAATCAGGATAATTCAGAAAAATGCCTGATAATTCGACAGAAGTATTAATCAGATTTGAAAAAAGAACATCTTCATGCATAACATCTATAGGAGTTGTTTGAATTTCAACTTCCGAAAAATCAGACAGCTCTTTTTGCATCTGAGTTTGATTTTGTTGTTTAATAACGGCTTCTTTATTTTGAATTGATTCGGCAGCATTCTTATATGCCTGATCTGTAGTAATCCATAGACTGTTTCTGATACCTGAATAATCAGTATTTTCAGGAATTGCAATTCTATTATTATAATAGTAGCCAAACAAACTATTCTCATCAAAGAAGTTAAGGTTATTAAATTTGTCACTCCCCACCAATACTGTAGTTTCCTGATCCCGGAATGGTCTGGAGTCTGATAAGGTGATGGCACCCAAAGAACTTTCTACCACCATCATTTTGGCATCAGAAACTAAATAGCTGATATAATAAGGTGATTTAAGCCCTTCAATTTTAAGATTGGTCAAATTATTATTCAGCTCATCTTGCATAGCATTAAATACAACTGTTTCAAAGTTGTCATCAGGAAGAATATCAAGAGAGGTTCTTTCAATGATAGGGGGTTTATCCTGAGATTTTGCTTTTTTTTGCATTTCTATTTGCTTAACGAATAATGCAGGGGAGCAACAGCCTGCAGGAATAGATCCTGATTCGGCACCACAAGAGCCGGCAAAATTACCTGAGGTATTGCCAACCGCCTCAATTTTAGAAAACATTGCCAACGGTGTTCCCACCAAATCAACTCCCCTAACAAGTTCATCGGGGCGACCATCTACATAAATACGGTAAACTTCCAAAGGAGTAACATTAAAAGAATTGGGAAAGTAACGTCCTGTTGTAGTAAATCCCCCCTGCACTTTTGCAAAAAGATAACCATAATCCTTCCCTTGTTTCTTTGCTTCATTAATTAGCATTTGGCGCAATTCACCATCTGTGTATGATTTTTGTGTTTCAACTATTAAATTTGATTGACGGGATACCGGCTGCATTCCGGCGGCAGCCCTTGCATGACCGTTTGACTCGGGAAAACTGTCAATTGGTGTTCGTGTCATTAAGAAGTTTTTTAACACCCCTTTATCCACAACGACCGTCCTTTGGCTTTTTACCCCTTCATCATCATAAAGATAACTTCCATTCAAAGGAATTCCTTTATAATACTGAATAGTAGGATCAAAGATAACTGAGATATCTTCATTAAGAACGACCTCATTTAATTTCTTTTTAAAAGTCTGTCCGTCATTTTCACTTTTCATTCGCTGACCTTCCACTCTATGTCCAAAAATTTCATGAAAAAAGACCCCTGCAGCATCATTTGACAACAAAGCAGGTCCCGTATAAGAATCGACAACAGGAGCTGTTTTCAATGATAATAGTGTAGAAATCAATTTTTTAGCATCATTCTCTATTATATTACTTTGGGGGAAATCACCCGGATAATGAGCAAAATAGCTTTTATAAAGAGGCAGTTCCATGCCATCTTCTGCCTGTGTTTTAGCATTTAAAAAAAGATGAGAATAGCTATTATTCTGAACAATAGCACTGCCTTCGCTATTGACAAAATACTTTCTGGAAATATAAAATTTCAAATAAGCACTACCGGTAATAATATCTTTATAATCAGTAAACAAACCCGAATATCGCGATAATTTAGATATCCACTCTTCCTGATTAAAATCATTGATTACCAAAACAGGTTCATAATAGCTTTCCGGTTCGACATCCGAATAATCGGGAGCTTTATCTTCTGATTCCACTTTAACGGCAACATTCGCTTTTACCTTTTCATAACGTTGCACTGCATCTCGATACGCCTGGTCAGTTTCACGCCATAAAAATTGTTCTATAGCTTTTACATCATCTGTCAATGGAAATTTTATTTCTCTGTAATCAGTAAAATAATCGGACATATCATCCCTTAGTTCATGAAAGTTATCCAGTTTTTTACTTCCTACTCTCACCTGTACGGTCAGGATTTTCTCAACCGTATACCGGGAATAGTCAAGATTTCCAAAGGTGGAACTTATAGAGTAAGTCTTAATTTCTTCAATACGATAGCTTAAAAGATAAACAGGGATCTCTTTCTGTTTCAATACATTCATGTTTCGGTCAAGTTCTTTTTGCATAACCTGAAGTAAAACATCCTCTTTTGCACTTGACTGAGAAAAGGAAGAAAAAGAAAAGAAAAGAATAATCAAAGGCAATACCTGCCTAAAAAATGATAACACTTTCATAAAGCAATATATATTTGATATGTAATTAGTTACAATCCAAATTCCGCTTTAATCCTATCTACATAATCTAATTTTTCCCAAGGGAAAAAAGTAATTTTCTTGAAAATTTTTTCAACACCGTTTTTTGTTCTGCTATAAGTGTCCTTGTCGCAATAAGTAACCTCCACTTCTTGCTCAAAAGTATCTCTTCCAAAATGGCCATAAGATGCAGTTGCTTCATAGATCGGATTTTTTAGTCCAAGTCGGTTAATAATTGCAAACGGAGTCATATCAAAAATAGTATCCAGTTTCTTTGAAATTTCTCCATCTGTCATTTTAACTTTAGAAGTATTGAAAGTATTAATGTAAAGACCAACCGGTTTTGCCACCCCGATAGCATAAGCCACCTGCACAAGGGCTTCGTCGCAGAGGCCTGCAGCAACAATATTTTTTGCCATGTGTCGTGCGGCATATGCAGCAGATCTGTCAACTTTGGAAGGATCTTTTCCTGAGAAGGCGCCACCACCATGAGCAGCTTTTCCTCCATAAGTATCGACAATAATTTTACGTCCTGTCAATCCACTGTCGCCGTGAGGTCCCCCAACTACAAATTTACCGGTCGGATTAACATGTAATTTATAATCGTCTTTAAAAAGTTTTTGAACAAATTCAGGGCAATTAGCTTTCACACTCGGAATTAAAATAGTCTCTATATCTTTTCTAATTTTAGAAAGCATTATTTCCTCTTTATCAAAATCATCATGTTGTGTTGAAACCACAATGGCATCAATACGTTCGGGAATACCGTCATCAGAATACTGGAGCGTTACCTGCGATTTGGAATCCGGACGGAGATAAGTCATTACTTTTCCTTCGCGACGGATAGCCGCTAACTCTTGTAAAAAAATATGAGACAATTCAATAGAAATAGGCATAAAATTATCCATTTCCTTACATGCATAGCCAAACATCATACCCTGATCGCCGGCTCCCTGCTCTTCCAATGATGAACGGTTAACCCCCTGGCTGATATCAGGTGATTGCTTATGAATGGCAGAAAGAACCCCGCATGACTTATAGTCGAACTGATAGTCGCTATCAGTATACCCTATTTTTTTAATAACGCGCCTTGCAACATCATCAACGGATACATAACCCTTAGTGGTTACCTCTCCGGCACATACTACCAATCCGGTAGTGACTAATGTTTCGCAAGCCACTTTGGATTCCGGGTCCTGAGAAAGAAAGGAATCAAGCAAAGCGTCTGAAATTTGATCACAGATTTTGTCAGGATGACCTTCAGATACTGATTCAGAAGTGAATAGATAACTCATAATAAGTTGATTTAATTATTATTAATTCATAAGTCGAAAAAATGGGGGGAAATGTTTTAGCATTTTTTTTGTGAGGTTGCAATCACTACAAATCTCTCCTCATTTTTTTCGTGCTGCAAAAATACAATAAATTTCTATAATTATTCTTGTATGTTTGTATATTTTACTAAATAATACCTTCAAAAGGTTTTATAAATTACAACAATAATGTTTGTTGACATTTTAGAAATCCGTTAAAAGCAATCCGGAAAATATTTTTTCCGAGGATAATCAGAGAATAGTAATTTTTGGGTAAAAAATGTATTTTTGCCATCTAATTGATTAAAATGAAATTATTATCCGGAAAAAATCTTCTATTTATCTTATTTGGGGTTACTGTTGTTATCACTTTAATACCTTTCTTTAGAGTAGGGTTCACATCAGGAGATGATCTTGAATATTACCTCACTTGGCTAATCGGAGATTTATATACAAATGCCAATATCTATGCTCACGGTGCCGGGCGTTTCTATTTTCTTATTACCAAACCTATATACAGTTTGCCCTATATCGGAGACAACTTCTTTCTGACCAAGTTTATCCAGTATGCCTCCCTACTTCTCTCTTTTGTGCTATTTGCTGTGTTGGTAAGTAAAATTTTTAAATCTAACAAGCTGGGATTACTTTCATTTCTGATTCTTATCATTCCTTTATCGGTAACTCCCGACTATTACATTCCAATCATTTCCTATCCCCTATTCTTCACTTTCAGTTTTTCACTGGCACTATTATCACTATTATCTCTTCTTCGCTATTTTGAGACCGGAAAAAACAAATTTCTAATTGCTTCAGCCCTATTATTTGCAGTGACAGTTTTATTTTATGAAACCTATCTTCTTTTTCTACTCTTTACCGGAATATTTATTTTTGTCAGAAGCTGTCAGCAACGGGGCACTTTGAATACTTTTAAAAGCAAGCCTTTTTATAAAGAAATTATGCCTTTTGTTGCCATTGGAATCATTTACCTTATAGTCTATTTTTCATTTCGTGCCAGTATCCGAACTCCCGATGGATTTTACAGCGGCAGTTCTCTTGCCAATGATTTTAATTGGAGCAATTTTTATAAAATACTAATCAATTATAACTATGCAGCACTGCCTACCAAAATTTATCATCTCAATCAAGAAATTATTAGTGCCAACTCTCTTTTAGCCGAAGGACATAAAAATAATTTTTGGTATATTCTTTCTCATTCTTCCCTATTATGGATAATTAATGCTATCATTCAGGCAATACTGTTTTTCTTTATTTTACTTAAGAACAAAGCCTGTATTACATGGGAAAAAATAGGATTTGGCATACTATTCTCTTGTCTATTTGCCTTTTTCGCACACTTTCTTGTTGCCATTGCCGACAAATACAACCTTGATTATTCTTATCTGTATGGGTATGTCACCACTTTTTATTCTTATTTTGGAATAACTCTATTATTCACTTTAGCTTTGTTTGGTTTATATAAGATTGCCTCAAAAAAAAGATGGTTACGATACCCGATACTTGCCATTATGACATCTCTTGTGTTTTATGTTTCCATAATGACAAGTTATTCCAATGACCATTTGAGCAGGGACTGGCAACATAGTCAAAAGCGTTTTAATCTGATTAATGAAATGTCGAAAGAAAAAGTTTTTGACAGGATTCCGGAAAACTCGCTGATCTATTCCCCTGATCTTTACGAAACTTGTTCATTTTCAGGAAGAAATGTATGTAATCAGAATTTTAAATGGGAAGTATATATTAAATTAAAATCGGGAAGAAAATTTACTGTTTGCCGCTTTCCTGAAGAGATGCAAAAGAAAATAATTGAAAAACCCGAAGCTGCTATATACAGGTTTATAAAAAGAGAGAATATCAAAAACAATGATCTATTGGCTGTGATTGCTAAAGTCGAAAAAAGCAGTCTCAATATGCAGGATGCTCAGAATATGTTCTCCCATGCCATTTGCAACGAAGCCGGAATTTATATTTATTCCCAAAAAAATCAATTTATAATCAATTATAATATTGCCGGAAGTGACACTCTTCTTCCTAAGGCATATTCATGTTCAACTTATTTAAAAAACAATAATAAGAATGGCGATCTCATGAATATCTCTATAAAAAAGCAGAATATGGAAGTTGAAAGTTTCATGATAGCAGAAAAACACCTTCTTATTAAAAAGAGAGATTAATTATTTAATAAACAATACTATTTATGAAGAGATTACTTTTTACTTTGATTTACATGTTCTCATTTTCACTATTTGGACAGGTAAGTTTTAATTTTGTAGATGACATTACTACTGAATGCACATCGGTTACCGTGGGTAAAAATGCCTCAAAAGATGGATCGGTAATGACTTCTCATACTGACGACAGTGGACGAAGCAGAACCAACATAACGGTAACAGAAGCCAAAGATTATCCTCAGGGGACTATGAAAAAACTCTATCGTCGCCAGGCTGCCGCTAATGAATTTGGCAAAATGCCTTTCTATGAATTTGTTGAAACGGGAGAGATTCCTGAAGTTTCGCATACTTATCAATATTTCAATTCGGCATATCCCTGTTTGAATGAAAAGCAACTTGCCATTGGAGAATCGACTTTTGGGGGCCGACCGGAATTGAAATCCGACAAAGGATTGATTGATTGCAGTTGCCTTTGTATGCTAATGCTGGAGCGGTGTTCAACTGCCAGAGATGCCATTAGAACTGCAGGAGAATTGTTGAAAAAATATGGTTGGAATGATGCCGGGGAGTGCTTGACAATTGCTGATAAAAATGAAGTTTGGCATTTTGAAATTTTAGGACCCGG
>JAGVVH010000538.1:0-2019 GCA_019135895.1 Bacteroidota bacterium
TTATTCATAAAAGAGGTAGTGATAAGCTAAATGAATATTTCTTTTTGCAATACGAAAAATCGTTTTTCAACGATAAATTTAAAATTGCGCCAATTGCCATAACAAAGAACTGAGCTTAAAAACAAGTAAAAACCCATTGTGTGTTCGACCAAAAAAAGGGCTATAAAAGCCCTTCATCGGCGAAGCTCATGTAACCTTCACCGGTTATAATCAGATGGTCTAAGAGTAACAGGCCAACGGCTTTGCAACCATCTTTCAGCTTTTGTGTAATTGCAATATCCGCCTGGCTGGGTTTCCGGCTACCACTCGGATGATTGTGAGAAAGCATCACCGACGAGCAGGATGCTTTCAGCGCTGTTTGCAGGATAATCCGTATATCAACAACAGTACCGTCCAGCCCGCCTTTGCTGATACAGCTTATTCCAAGCACCCGATTGGCACGATTCAAGAACAATACGTTCACTTCCTCGTGGTGTTCCATGCAATTTTTATGCGCCTCGGCAAATATCTGCGAGGCATCTTCTGAACATTTAACCACAAAACGTTCTGAAGCTTTTACATTGTCTTTATACGACACTGTAATTTCCGGAATGGAGAAATAATCGACTTTCATAATGCAAAAATTTTAATGGTTCAACACTAATTTTTTGCTTTCACCACCACAGGTAATCAGTGACTTCGCGCAAGGTTTTTACAAAGAATACTACCCGCAGGTGTGGAGATTGTTTGTAAAACCCGCAGGGCATGACCTTGCAGCTTGTCAGTGATTTACCTGTAATTTTGCTGGAAAATTAGGGGGAGAAACCTTCATTAAAGGGCTTTTTGTTACTTTTTCTCCGCTCAGGTGACCGGGCTCATGGAAAAAGTAACGGGCGGTTTGCCCCGCCCGTTCGTTTACTTTAGTTGTTTTATTTTTTCAAGTTGGGATAACATATACCTGTGGTTTTCACCAATCGTTTGTCCCGACGACATTTTGTACGGGCTGTCTTTGCAAAGTTCACATTGCTCTATAGCTTTGTCCAAATCCGTTACCTCGATGCTTGCACCTGTAATATCTGTTATTGTTGTCTTCCCTATATCTGTTTCGTTGCATACCAACTATCGGAATAATTGTCGCCCAGTAAGGAAAAAACACCTGTTAATCCACTGTTATCCGCAAATTGTTTGGCTTCCAGTATGGAATCAAATTCGCCCAACTTTCGGAACCCGATAAACAATTTGTACATTTTACTTCTTTTCTCCAGCCATTTATCCCGACTGCTCCGGCACTCTCCTAAAGATGGGGCTACTGTTGAAAACAGTTCCCCGTCAGTGTGCCGGTAATCGTACTGGTAAAATATTTGATTTGGGCGGTGTGCCGGATGAAATGTTGTATAATTTTCATTTTCCTGTTCACAGGTGGAACATCCATTATCATTGGTTTTCATTGTTTCTGATTTTTTAGATTAATTCTTCAATTGATTTTATCGGACTATTTTTTTTGAGCCATTCTTTCAGATGGTCTGTATCTTCGGAAGTAATAATGGCACTGCATTCGCTTACTTGTGTAAAGCGGGAAGATTTATAATTGTCAATCCATTCTTTGAGGTTGACCCTTTGCCATTTGGCATAGTCCCGGACAAAGTCCCGGTTTATTTCCTGAATGGTTTTCAAAAAAATTACCTGGTCAGCCTGGTATTTGTCGTCAATGATTTCCAGATGGTGGAGAGAGCCAAATCCATCTGAAAGGCGGGCAAAAGACCAGTTGTATTCATAGAATTCGTCACCCCATCGATGAGATACATCAAAACGTACTTTCACTTGTACTGCGTGTTGGTCTTTTGTAATTTCTTCAATCACTCCGGTAACCATCATGCCAGTGAAAATGCACTTGCAACGTTTTCCTATTATGGTGTTATTTACTTCTGTCGGTTTCATATTTGTATGATTTTATTATTTGAAGTGAATTTTTCCAATTACTGCGCATTTTAATCCAGCCCGAAATAGCAGGCTAAGCGCTGTTCTTTTGACTTGGGAAAT
>JAGVVH010000538.1:2027-4645 GCA_019135895.1 Bacteroidota bacterium
GCCTGCGATTTTTTCTCCCTTAAAAGTCAATCGGTTGTTAAACCGTCCGCCCATCGCTTTGAGCTCGTCTTTGATTGGCTTGGTATTCCCGAAAACAGCGACCGCTTTAGCTGAATATTCCACCATGGTACAATTGGCTTTATCTTCCAACTTGAGGTTATCAGGCGGTGTTCCGTCCGGCTTATTTATGCGAATGTTATCTTCATTGCCTGCGATGTATGCGAATTCCTCAGTCGTTCGGTCACGGTCATATACGGGCACTTTTTCGATTATCCACCCATGATATTTGCTTTCTCCCAGATAATAACCTGCACCCATGCTGTATTTTTCCCGATGTTCGTAATCCTGATTGAATTCCGAGAGGTAAGCAGTTTCTTCGAAATGTTCGGCATGTTTGCGCATCTCGGAAAAGATGTCCCTTTTGTGAGTGGAAAAACCTAAGATGACAGTGCGCTGTGTGCTGCTTGCAAAATAGTCGGTTTGCATATCACTTTCGTCCTGCTTCAACCTTGCCACAATAACTGCCTGTGCATCTTCCGGGAAAATTTCTGTAAAGCGTTTGCGACCGACCTGTTTTACTTCGTTAATCCTTATCCGCTCTTTTTCGGCTTCGTCCTCCTCTGCCTTGGCTTTCGCCTGCGCTTCCTGAAGAAGTATGGCCACCTCAAAAGCATCCATAAATTCCGGTTTTACATCATCGTAGTACCTGCCAATGCCGAACTTTTTGGATAAGGGGTTTATTATGTCGGTCCTGTCCATGGCTTTGGTGTCTGTATTGATAAGGTGGTACATATAACCCCGGTTATTGATGTGTTCCACCTTGTAAACCACATACCGGGATTCACTCATAGCATAACCATAACCGATAACAATCTGATTTTCTTTCACCACCTGTACTTCTGTATCAGTGGTAGTCTTTCCGAATAGAGAATAATACTTTGCCATTGTTTTAACTTTTAAAAGATTAATGAAACCAGCAAAGCCAGAATGATTATAAGAACGACAAGAGAGACAAGACAGGAAAGCAGTTGTTTGATAATAGCCCAACCGAGATATAAGCTCAACAGTACCCAGATAAACTCTGTTCCCCAAACGTAGAATCCCAAAGCTATCAGAGCGATTTTCATAACCAGTTTTATGTTGGTTGGAAGGTAGGTAGATCGTTGTTTCCTGTTTTTTACTGTGCTTCTCATAATTTCTGACCTTTTTTTTATGCCGTATCGGAGCCGGTGAGGAGTGACCGTGTTTCAGGGGCATGGGAAAGTAGTGTTTAGCCGATGTCAAATTTTTTGCGGGAAATACGCTCGTCAGAAAAGAAAGAGGAAGATTTTTCGCAAAACCGTCAGGCTTGAATTTGCGGCGGCGTTAAGAACACGGAAATACTTTCGCACCTGAACGCGGTCGCTCCGGGATGCCAGATACACCGCTAAACGGGGAAGAAATTACAGGAGAGAAGCATAGTAAAAACGAAACTGTAAAAAATCCGGCGATTTTGGTATGTAATCGCAATTAGAAGAATAGTTTCTGCGCCAAAAGCTGCCATTACCAAGACATAAAATGTCAACACAGTATTGACTTACAAATAGTTAATCAGTGTGTCTTATTTTTATGGGAAAGGCAAATAAACCATGAATAACAATGGACAGGAATTAATTACCGGATACCAGGGGAAATATGATGGTAAATGAAGGAGGACATAAGATTTCACCTGAACGGGCAGTTAAACTTTTGAAAGAAGATGGGATTGATGTTACCATAGAACAGGCAAAAGTTATACTTGATTTCATGTACGAAATGGCGGAGATTGTTGTTGAACAATTTCTGGATACACCGGGATAATTTTTTAAATTTACAGGGTCAAGTATAATTTTTATCATGAGAATTGCAGATTTATATATTCGTGTCAGTACCGATGAACAAGCCGATAAAGGCTACTCTCAACGTGACCAGGAAGAACGGCTGACCAAGTATTGCGAAATAAACAATATCGAAGTCCGCAAAGTAGTTTTTGAGGACCATTCAGCTAAAACATTCAAGCGACCGGCCTGGACAAAATTATTGGGAGAGTTACGCAAACGCCGGGGCCAATCGGATTTAATTCTTTTTACCAAGTGGGATAGGTTTAGCCGAAATGCAGGTGATGCCTATCAAATGATCAGTACACTTCGTAAACTGGGCGTTGAGCCACAAGCTGTAGAACAGCCGTTGGACTTATCCATCCCTGAAAATAAAATGATGCTTGCTTTTTATTTGGCAGCTCCTGAAGTGGAGAATGACCGAAGGGCGCTGAATGTCTTTCACGGAATGCGACGTGCAAAGAAAGAAGGCAGGTGGATGGGAAGTGCACCATTAGGATATATCAACAAAATATCGGAAACCGGGAAAAAGTATATAGCCCCAAAAGAGATTACCGAAAAAATCATGAAATGGGTATTCGAAGAACTGGCTCGCGGCCAATTTAATACAGAACAGGTATGGAAAATGGCCAAAGTTAAAGGGCTGAAATGCAGTAAAAACGCGTTTTGGCTGGCTATCAGAAACCCTCTTTATTGTGGAAAGATTTTTATTCCGAAATACAAGGATGAAGAAAGTTACTTTGTTACCGGTCAGCACGAGCC
>JAGVVH010000454.1 GCA_019135895.1 Bacteroidota bacterium
CCATCTGAAATATCATTACTTAATCTTATACCTTTATCGGTAATTCCCGCACCTGATCCAAAAAGTCCGGACAAATCAGTCGTTGAAGTAATTTTATTGACAAGAATAAGAGTTCGGGCTGAAAAATTTGTACCAATTACAAAGCTTCGGTCAACATTAGAAAAGGATAAAGCAGGATTAAAATTAATAGCATTTGTCTGATAAGTAACATTTCCTCCGCTGCTTGTTGCCGTATAAGAATAGTTTCGATCCACCCAGGAAGTGACGGTTGCATTATTTGTGGATGGCGTAACCCCGGCATCGGCTTTAAACCATACCGGTGGCATAACATAGGTAACTGAAATACTAATATAATCGACTTGAGCAGTGGCATTTCCCGTTGCATACACAGCCACAGCAGCCCCGAAATATATATTGTTAATATCAGAAGGTGTCCAGGTAGTTCCCCATAGATCAGACGCTCCTCCATAAGTAGAAGACAATTCAGTGGTTATCCATGCTGTGGTAACAGCATGATTTAAACCAGTGATGACATTATTTTTGACTAATTTAACCTCCAAATCATAAATTTTATTATTGTTACTGTTGACATTAGCTTTGCGTCCGACTGTAACCTGAATTCCAAGAATAGTAGCATTTACAGGAATATTAAAATCATAATCAGTTCCTCGTAAATAATTACTTTGCGTCCGATTATTCGATGGTAAAGAAACTGTAGCTCTTGAGTAATCATCTGCACCAATGTATGATGGATTGCTCCAAGAAATATATCCTACACCGCTAACACTAGCCCCGACATCCGGAAAATTGGGACCGTCCGTTATCTGAGCAAAACCAGTAGCGCTTATAAAAAGAAAAAATAAAGCGGAGATAATACTTTTTGTCAAAAGAGGGAGAGAAAAATTATGCTTATACGAAAAAAATTTAACATTAGAAAAATTATTAACGAAAAGACAATTAATAAGAATTGCCTTGATAAAAATAGAAAAATGGAAAATAATAAAAATTACTAGTTTAAAAAAACTAAAAAGCTGTTTAAAATACTTTAAAAAAAATCTCATCTCCCCCAATTTTTAAAGCCGCAAATATATATAAAAAAATCATTGTTGTCCGATAAAAAATTAAGAGTAGGAGATTAATTCTCCTATCTCTTAATTAAGTAATTTTGTTTCGCTTAAAATCAAATAATTACTTATGGACAAAACTACACATTTTTTTGGAACATCCGTTTTCGGACAGCTGATTTCTTTAATCAACTCAAATGTTATATCAGATTCAGTCAACTCAAGTAAGTCTGATAGATATATCAAAAAGTTTACGACTAAAGATCATCTTATTAGTATGTTATTTTGCTCTTTTGCAAAATGTACTTCACTTAGAGAAGTGTCTGGTGCTATGCTCGGATTATCAGGTAAAACCAAACATTTCCAATTAAATCACATCCCCAAGAAGAGTACTTTAGCTGATGCTAATCAACGAAGAGAAGCAGATGTTTTCGGAAAAATTTACAACAAATTACTTATTCAATATGGACATGTTTTATCGGACAGCCGAATTAAAGAGGTCATCAACAAACAAATTGAGATATTTGATAGCACAACAATGAGTCTGTTCAAAGATATTTTAAAATGCGTTGGCCGTAATCCAAAGAATGGAAAGAAAAAGGGAGGAATAAAAGTCCATACCATTATAAACGTTGATGAAACCGTGCCTAAGCTAGTGTGGTTCACCGAAGCTGCAAAGCATGATCATATTTTGTTGGAAAAACTAAAAATGGATTCCAATACCATTTATGTATTTGATAAAGGATATAATGATTACAAGGCATTTAGAAAGTTTAGCGAAAATCAAACTGGATTTGTTACAAGGATTAAGGATAATGCGGTATATAAAATAACTCAGACCAATGAATTAGAGGAGCAAATCCATTCAGGGGTATTGGAAGATGTGATTATTGAAATAACGGTCAAGGAAGACTCTTTTGAAAGCAAATTAAAACTACGTAAAGTTCGATTTTATGACCGAATTTTAAAACGAGAATTTGAATTTCTAACCAATTTATTTGAAATGCGCCCTGATTTGATTGCTGCAATATACAAACTTCGCTGGCAAATAGAGTCGATATTTAAGCAGTTGAAACAAAATTTTCCACTGAAATATTTCTTAGGAGATAACGAAAATGCGATTAAAATTCAGATATATTGCGCTTTAATAGCCAATTTACTAATGACAGTCATTCAAAAAACGCTGAAAAGGAATTGGGCTTTTTCAAACTTAGTCAGCTTCTGTAAAATTCACTTGTTCAATTATATTCATCTGTTAAATTTTCTGGAAAATCCAGACAAAGATTGGCAGAAAGTCCAACAAAAGGAATGGCAATATTCTCTGTTTTAAGGGGGTTTCTTTTTTCAAACCCCAAATATTGAAATTTTAAATACTGATATTCAGTACTATAAGAAATTATATTATTCAATTTGAAGTTTAATCGGACAATAGTGTAAAAAAATATAACAAAAGAAAAGCCAAATGTAAATAAAAAATAAAAAATACTATTTTGTTCAGATATATAAAATAAATAATTGATTTATAATGCTAAAGAAATATATCATCCA
>JAGVVH010000552.1 GCA_019135895.1 Bacteroidota bacterium
AGTGTGTCCGGGGAGGCAGGTTTTCATCGAAGTTTTACAGGGTCGGTTTTTATTTTATAGCGCCGCGATATTTTTAAGCTTCCCGCTTTTAATCAGCCCATCGATGGCATAAAGGATGTGATTTTTATCTTCCTTTTCCATCTTTGCCATATCGTTTAAACGCTTTAGCTTGTCCGAATCCCGGGGAGCCGTCATAAAGCAAGCCGAACATTATCTATTGACGCCTGCCAGGTGATAGAGTTTCAAGAGTACCTGCAGAAGATAAGACCGGAGATACGCGGTTCAATTAAAAAGAAAAACAGCATACCGGGAAGAAAGGCAGGAAATCCGGACCTTGAAAAATTAAGCCGTCAGCCTTTTATCAGCATGAACGGATCCTCGGAGATGAAAAACAGTCTCATGCACCTTGTACGTGCACTGAGGCAGATAAACCCGAAGGTCCGCAGCTGCAGGCATATCCGTCAGAGCGTGATCACTCTGTGACTTAAAAAGTATGATCTGAGGACAGTTCAATACATGGCCAGTCACAAGCGAATCAGCTCAACGGAGCACTACCAGGCACAGAAGTCGATAAATAAATGTCATCCTCTTGAATAACGCAGTACTTTACTTTGATACAAAGAGTTAAAAGAATTACTTTTGAAAGAGGATTATGAAAATGGAAGGTGATATCACTTTGTTTTTGGCCATAGAAAAAATGGTGCAGGAGAGAATGTTTTTACACCAGGGGAAGCTTGTTGTAAAAGATGTTGATCTTGCCGCAATATATGGAGTAAAGGTTATTGATATCAGAACAAAAATCAGGGAGAACATATCTCGCTTTCCATCTGATTTTATGATAGAAACCAGCAAAGGAGAATATGCATTAACGGAACCAGGGATCCTTATGCTGGGAGGCCTGTTAAGAAGTGAAAGAGCGAGAAGGGTACATATGCAGTTTATTGAGTATTTTGTTCACCTTCTGCATGATAACGGAATGTCAGTGTTTGATTTAATAAAAACCGTAAAGAATGAACTTTGAGCAGCTAATACAGACTTTTGAACAGACACATAATCATTTACAGGGGCATGCTGTATCTACAGTTAATCAATCATTAACTGTTCGCAACTGGCTTTTTGGACAATATATTGTTGAGTACGAACAAAACGGTGAAGACCGGGCTAAATATGGGACGGAACTGTTAAAAAACATTGCATCAAGGCTGCTAAGCAGAAATATCAAAGGATTATCAGACAGAAGCCTGCGTAACTGCCGTCAGTTTTATCTTGTCTATCCCCAGATAAATCAGGTAATATCAGGGTTTGCACTTCCTGAAGCAATTTGGCAGATGCCGTCTGCCAAATCAGGGAACGATCTGGTAACTACAGAGAATAAAGGAGCAGAAGCCGGGGTATTGCTTTCCAGGCTATCTTTCTCTCATTTAATTGAATTAGCAAGGGAGAAAGATGATTTTAAAAGAGCTTTTTATGAACTGCAGGCAATAAAGGGGAACTGGTCGGTTCCGGAGCTACAGAGGCAAATGGGCAGCCTGCTTTATGAACGTACAGGTTTATCCACGAACAAAGAAGGTTTAATCATTGATGTGAACAAGAAAGCTGAACCATTAACGCCAGTAGGGATAATGCGCGATCCGTATGTCTTTGAATTTGTCGGATTGAAACCCAAAGAAAAATATACTGAGAGTAAACTGGAAGATGCACTTATAGATCACCTTCAGTCGTTTTTACTGGAACTTGGAAAGGGCTTCTGTTTTGAAGCCAGGCAGAAGCGGTTGACCATTGATGAAGAATACTATTATGTAGACCTGGTTTTTTATCATCGGTTATTAAAGTGTCACGTTCTAATTGATTTAAAAACCAGAAAGTTTAATCATGCTGATGCAGGCCAGATGAACTTTTATCTGAACTATTACCGGCATAATGAAATGAGTGATGGAGACAATCCCCCGATTGGTATTATACTCTGCACTGACAGAAGGTCTTCAACAGTAAAATATGCTACCGGTTCATTGGATAACCGGCTTTTTGTAAGCAGGTATCAGATGCAGCTACCGACAATAAAAGAGCTGGAAGAGTTCTTAAGTCACGATGTCAAATTGCTCGGAGGTGTTTAATATTCTGAATTAGTCCACGCAGCTCCCAAAAATCTTCCATACTCCCGCATTTTTGTGAGCTGCTCTCCGATGCCGTGCCCTTCTGGTGTTTTGCCCCGGCCTTACTTGTTTGCAGCACATTGTAAAGCCCCGCGGCCTGTCCACCCGCTTCAGTCTGTATTTAAGCCAAAGTTAAGCCGCAGTGTAAAGTTCTGTTGCAGAAGAAACCGTGTGCAACGTTACCACCTTTTTCTTTTTTACTGAAATCATCTCTCAATTATCTCAACTAAAAGAAAAAAGGTATCTTTAAACATCAGAACGTTCTTTGAAAAACTCCTGGTTTTGGAGTTCCTGAAGCTTTTTTGAGTGCCAATTTTTGGGAGTAGACTAACAGGATTACGGAGCGAGGTTCTATGATGCACAAATAGGACGGTTCCATACACAAAACGATATCAAGCAAGAGTGTCATCACTTAAAGAAAAGAGTAAACTATTCAATACGATGTATACCTCTTTAGAAAAATCGGAAAAGATTTACGTTGCCAAATTTGGGAAAACAGTCAAACGAGAAGATGGAAGTAGGGTCGATGGGCAATTTGAGCCTGATGAAGGGGGAGGAACCATTACATATAAAAATACTAGCATTAATTCACAGGCTTTCATTGAAGAACTTTTTCATGCCTATCAAAATGATAATAAGGATTGTTACGCTACTGGTGATTTTAACTTTGAATTTGAAGCTAAATTAAGTGTAACTGCAATAGAAGTTGAGGCTGGGAACGGTATTGCTTTTATTGGAGGAATGGGAGCTATTCAAAGTAGAGTTTATAATGGAGACTATGGGAATGAGAATATGCAAATTACACCAACCAATGTAAATTCTAAAAGTTTTCTTGATAGCTATAAAATTGCTGCTAATGCTTATGCTAAATATAATAAGAAGTTTTCCTTCATGAATAGGCATTACAAAGCAAGCACAACAGTTTCTCCGTCTAGTTTGATAAAAATGGCAAATAAGGCATATGGCAATTAGATTTTCAATAATTTTAACTCTATGCTGTTTAGGGTTTCCAATATATTCACAGGTGAATATTAGTTTTGATAATGACTGCACGAAAAAGAACTCAGCAGTGTTTGCTTTGACCTTAATAGAGAATTTAGGTGAAAATAAAGTGGTTGAGCTTCTTGAAAAAGATGTAACATTATTGACAACATGGGAAACTGATTCTATAGGTAGGATAAATGGGTTTAGATTAATATCTAAGAAAGAGCTTTCTAAAAGCCTCTTGGATAGCATTGAAACCTTCTTAATTAAAAATAGCAAACGTTTTTTTAGTTGTTATGTTCAACTTCCTGGCTATGATAACAGTGATTCTTATAAGATAATAATAAACAACTTATCTGAAAATAAAGAAGGTCTTTTTGTGAATGCGGCTTTTCCTGGAGAATTGATGACGTTTTATAATTATGAAGTAGTTGAAAAGCGACATGGTAAGTTATCTAAATACAGGTATTTACAGAAACAGATAAAAAGATATCTTCCTCTCTCTCCTTAATAACTATAACAACAAAACTCGGTTCATTACCGGGTTTTGTTATTATGATGAACCTCAGGCAGGGGGATACTCTTTTATTATGGCAGATGCATCTAATATAGCTTTATCAATATCTCTTCTTTTTTTGTCCGGAGAATCCCCCTGGTCGAAAGGGATTAATTGAATCACATAAACAAAATCAATTTCCTCGTTTTCTTCAGGAGCAATGGGAGCATACAATTTGTGAGCAGTTGCTATTACCGGTGAGAAACTGTACAAGTTGTTAAACCTGGATAATAATGTACGAGATAAATTTTTCAATATCATGATCTGATACATTATCCTCAGGATCAAATCTTACATCAGCTTTGCTATGGTCAGTGAATCTGTTCATCTCATCGAAATGACCTTCACAACTTGAAAATGTACTGACCAGTCCGGTAGAATTAAGGGCCTTAACCAATGGGAGTATTTTAGGTTCAATCTCGTTCATTTAGTTTAAGCAGTAAGAGGACTTTATAATGATTACGCCAGTTTTTGCTTCAGATCGTTTGTAAAGATATAAGATGACAAGAAATCCTTAACGGTCTCTTTCTGGCGTTCGCTAAGCAGCTGAACCTTTTTGAACATCGATAGGAGCTCACGATCCGAGATCGACTGTTCAGCTTTATTATCCTGGTCACCATAGACGAGTTGATCTATTGAGACCTCCATGGCATCTGCAACCTTCTCAACAAGGTGGAGGATGCCTCCGGAACCAACGGCTTCGTAAATGGCGCAGATAGCATTAAGGAATACTCTTTCGACGGCAACGGTAACCCGACCGCTGATCTCAATAAGGGTTATACAAATATTCTTTACAATTACCTGAACCTGCCAAAACAAATCGCAACAACCACTGAAAAAACTAAGTATATTTACGATGCTTCGGGCATGAAGCTGGCAAAAGTGGGCACAGAGAACGATACAAGCTATTATGCAGGAAACTTCGTATATAAAGGGAGTTCTTTAAATTACATTATACACGAGGAAGGCTATATTGATCCATCAGAGTCCGAGAAGTATAAGTATTACCTGAAAGATCACCTGGGAAGTGTGCGCATGATTGTTAATACTAACGGAACCGGTGGTACCATTGAAAGTCAAAAAGATTACTACCCGTTCGGTATGACTATCGCTG
Source organism: Bacteroidota bacterium (assembly GCA_019135895.1). Lineage (GTDB taxonomy): Bacteria > Bacteroidota > Bacteroidia > Bacteroidales > WCHB1-69 > JAGVVH01. The sequence continues at coordinate 4,808 of JAGVVH010000552.1, forward strand.
AATACAACGGACCTGTTTTCAAATATGGCTACAACGGCAAAGAACTCCAGAATGACCTGATCAATAACAAAAAACTATACTGGTATGATTACGG
>JAGVVH010000259.1 GCA_019135895.1 Bacteroidota bacterium
CGTATATCAATTAAATCTTACTGTCAATCCTACATTCTATGAATTAACAACATCTGATGTTTGTGAAAATGCAACATATACGTGGAGAACACATTCATATTCAGGATTAAGTGTAGGCTTACATACGTATTATGACAGTCTATTAACAGTAAATGGTTGTGACAGCGTATACCAATTAAATCTGACAGTTAATCCTACATTCTATGAATTAACAACAGCTGATGTTTGTGAAAATGCAACATATACGTGGAGAACACATTCATATTCAGGATTAAGTGTAGGCTTACATACGTATTATGACAGTCTATCAACAGTAAATGGTTGTGACAGCGTATATCAATTAAATCTTACTGTCAATCCTACATTCTATGAATTAACAACAGCTGATGTTTGTGAAAATGCAACATATACATGGAGAATACATTCATATTCAGGATTGAGTGTAGGCTTACATACGTATTATGACAGTCTATCAACAGTAAATGGTTGTGACAGCGTATATCAATTAAATCTTACTGTTAATCCTACATTCTATGAATTAACAACAGCTGATGTTTGTGAAAATGCAACATATACGTGGAGAACACATTCATATTCAGGATTAAGTGTTGGTTTACATACCTATTATGACAGTCTTTTAACCGTAAACGGTTGTGACAGTGTATATCAATTGAATCTTACTGTTAATCCAACCTATTCGTTTACTGAATATGACACTATTTGTGCTAATGCACCGTTAACATGGAGAGAAAGTATCTACAATGTTTCAGGTACATATTATGACAGTTTATTGACAGATAATGGTTGCGACAGTGTTTATACGCTAGTATTGACAGTTAATCCTATCCCGGATGCTACCATTACTGCTCCTGATGATACTATCTGTTTGAATCAAAGTGTTACTTTGTCTGTTGCTGCTTCAACGTCATACCTATGGTCAAATGATTCAACTACTCAATCAATAGTGGTTACTCCTGCAACTGCCGGTGATTTTACCTACTTTGTGACTGTTACTAATGAATATGGTTGTACGGATATGGATACCATGAAAATTCATGTTGATACGCTTCCTGTTGTTACTATTACCGGTGATGATCGTGCTTGCGAAGGACCAATACTCTTAACTGCTACTCCGGGCTTTGCTAATTACAACTGGAATGGTGATGACAGCTTATTAGTTAATACTTTCAGCGCTACTGCTACGGACTCTGTTGTTGTTCTTGTTACCGATGGCAACGGCTGTCAAAGTTCAGCTATCCATTCAGTCGTAATCAGTGCTACTCCATATATGGACATCTATGTTGAACGTGCGAAAATCTCGAAAATCGTAGGGTATCTATTGAGTTTAAAGTTTATCGTAATGATACTCTTATTTCAACCAATATGGCTCCTTATGTTACTACTAACAACAGTATTTCATATGATGTAAATAATACCGTTAATACTGACCAAACTTATTTCATAAATGCTAATGATAAGTATTATGATATTTCTGCTACCGGATCGATTCCTGCCGGAGAACTCAATTCTCCTCTTACCGACAGAACTTATCGTTTGACTTGGGGTGGAACTAATTATGAATTTGAATGGTTCTGGTTGCATTTCTTGAATGGCCGTCCAATTTCTGTTCAGGTTGCTAACTGGACTGAACCGGGAGAATACAGATTCGAATATACTTTGGTAGAACGTCGATCTACAGATGATTGGGGATTACCATACCATGCACCTAACTATAATATTGGTGGTCACAATGCTAATGCTATTCTTGCTACTCTTGCATTCAGAACTATCACAGTTACTGTTAGCGAAGCTGCTGATGGCTTCCTCCCGATGACTAATATTGATAGACCTGTTGCTCCTGCAGTTGATGTTCAACATCAGGCAGCTACTCTTGATATCTATCCTAACCCGAACTCCAACAAAGTGGTTAATCTGAAATTAACTAACCTTGAAGGAAAAACAGTAGTTAACATCATTAACATGAGTGGAAAAGTTGTTGAAAGTCACGAATTGAACCTCTCTTCTAAAGATCAATCAATTTTCACATACTCATTGGCTGACTATGCGCAAGGTGTTTATTTCGTTACTATTATTAATAATGATGCAGTTCTTACAAAGAAACTTATTATTCAAAAGTAGTTTCAAACTATAAATAATCGTAAGGAGTTACAATATTGGATGTTGTAACTCCTTTTTTTTCTTTAATAGCTTATTATCATGTCACGTAATAAATCTTATATAGCTCTTTTGGCTCCTTACAAATGGAAGTTGCTAATGATAGTATTGGTTAATATATTCTCTGTTTTCTTTTCGATCTTGTCTTTGATGTTGATTGAACCTTTTGTGAAAATTCTTTTTCAGGACGGACTGAACGGATTAAGTCTTATTTCTCAATGGCTAATCGCGTTTGTGGGGTTATTTATTGATATTTCGTCATCAAAAGAATCTATAGTCGGAATGGTTTTGTTTGTTGTCATTCTTTTTCTTTTGAAAAATATATTTCTCTATTTGGCACAATGGCTTATTGCACCGGTAAGAAGCAATTTGGTTAAAACAATGAGAAATGCTATTTATGACAAGATACTCATCCTCCCTTTGGCTTTCTTTTCGGAAAAAAAGAAAGGCGATGTTATATCTAGAGCTGTAAATGATACGCAAGAGATTGAATTTACTGTTATAAAGTCAATTCAGCAATTTTTGATTGAGCCGATAACACTTCTTTTTTATATAATCGCCTTGTTCGTGATTAGTTATCAATTGACCTTGTTTGTACTGATTCTCCTCCCGGTTGCTGGATTTCTTATTGGAATAGTATCCAAGTCGTTGAGACGTAAATCACTTAAAGCAAAAACTAAATTGGGTATTTTACTTTCTCATGTTGAAGAAACTATTGAAGGGTTGAGAATAATTAAAGGTTTTAATGCTCAGGATTTCTCTGAAAATACCTTTGAAAGACACAATAAAGATTTTACCAGATTGCAAAAGAAAATTTACCGTCGTATTGATTTGGCTTCTCCTTTGAGTGAATTTCTTGGAATCACTGTGGTAATGATTATTCTGGTTTTTGGTGGAATGATGGTTTTACAATCCAATAGTTCGCTTACTGCCGGATTATTTATAACCTATATTGTACTATTTACTCAGATTATTAATCCTTCCAAAAATATATCAACAGCCGTTTCTAATTATCGTCGGGGACTTTCCGCTTTAGACAGAATTTATGAAATTCTGGATGCTGAAGAAATTATTACCCAGTCAGTTAATTCAAAACCTGTTTCTACTTTTAACAAAGAACTTGTTTTAGAAAATGTCTCTTTTTCCTATGATCATACGGAAGTTTTAAAAAATATTAGCTTTAAAATTAAAAAAGGTCAGATAGTGGCTTTGGTAGGTCACTCAGGTTCAGGAAAATCGACCCTTGCTGATCTTTTACCCAGGTTTTATGATGTCTCTTCCGGTGAAATTAAAATTGATGGAACCGATATTAAAGATTTTATTATTGATGATTTACGTTCTCTTTTCGGATTAGTCTCTCAGGATATAGTTTTGTTTAATGATACTATTTTTAATAATATTGCTTTTGGATTAAAAAATGTATCCCGTGAAGAGGTTATCAATGCTGCCCGAACTGCCAATGCCTATAATTTCATAATGGAATTGCCCGATAACTTTGAAACCAATATTGGGGATCGGGGATTATCCCTTTCCGGAGGAGAACGTCAACGAATCAGCATTGCAAGAGCGGTGCTAAGAAATGCTCCTATTCTCATTTTAGATGAAGCGACTTCTGCCATGGATACAGAATCTGAAAAATTGGTTCAGCACGCCCTTGATAATGTTATGCAAAACAGAACCTCCCTTGTGATTGCGCATCGACTCACTACTATTCAGCATGCCGATCTGATAATTGTTATTGATGATGGTAAAATTGTTGAATCGGGAACCCATCGGGAACTGATTGATCAAAAAGGTCTCTATACAAAACTGGTTGAAATAAATAACTGATATTTTATATGGCTAAGCATAAATTAGAACGATTTGCTGAAAATAAGACATTTCCAATTCTTTTTCAACATCCTGATTATGATTTTATTAATTGTGGATTTCCTTTAAAGGGAAAGTGGAATAAAGATTTCTTTCACAATGATAACCCCATTGTTATAGAAGTTGGCTGTGGGCGCGGAGAATATACTACAGCCCTTGCCAAAAGGTTTCCTCACCTGAATTTTGTCGGTATTGATAGAAAAGGAGCACGATTATGGCGTGGTTGTAAGAATGCAATCGAACAAAATTTGTCAAATGTGGCGTATCTGCGTATTGGCATTGAATATATTGAATACTTTTTCGGTCATGATGAAGTGAGTGAAATATGGATTACCTTCCCGGATCCACAACCCAACAAAGAGAACAGAAGATTGGTATCTCCTGTTTTGATTGAAAAATATAAATCTTTTCTCAAAAAAGAAGGTCTCATTCATTTGAAAACAGATTCTTCTTTATTATATCAATATACTCTTAAAACGGCGGCTGTAGAAAATTGGAAAATTTTAGAAAACATTGAAAATGTCTATTCCCAAAGTGATAATTTAATATTGACGGAGATTCAAACTTTTTATGAAAAAAAGTGGCTAAAAGAAGATCGTGTTATTTCCTATATTAAATTTCAAACTTCCTGATTATTTATTGAAAGCTGAAAGTATCAAGAAGCGAAGCCTACTGGTGCAACCAAATAATCATTTTAAATACCATAGACGTATAGTATCTATTAAGCAATCTTAATCGGTTAAGTATTTATTTTGATTTTAAGTAGAAGATTTTTATAATCAAGTGTGGTTTAGCGTTTAATGAGTAACTTTTTTGCATACTATTCGTATTATTTAAACGAAAAGAAACAAAATGGGAACTCAAAATAAAAAGCAGATTACACAACTTTTGAACCAATATTATAAGTTGTTAAAGAGTCAGGGGGAGGTTACCTTTTCGATTTATGATGACCAGTATCATCTTTCATTATTTCAATGTGAAACAGAAATTCTATCCTTGATAGGATTGCCTAACAGAATACAAAATCATCATTCTTTATATGAGATGGCAATGAAAGCTGTTAAAGATAATTCAGATGCTACAGACATAGTAGAGAAAATGAAATTATTATCAGAAAAACAGCAACAAAATATTGATTCAGATAATAGTAATTCTATTTTCTCCGGCAGTAAGAATAGACATAATCCATTTGAAATATTGCCGGATTTGGCAGGGAATGTAAATGGGTATAGTTTGTTTCTATATAATAAAATGCTATTTAAAGAGGGGCTTCTTAATGAACAAGTATTGGATGAGTTGAAATTACTGAAGAAGCTCGATTGTGTGTGGGACATATATTTACTTTGCTTTGATCGTGACTATAAACATAACAAGATCTATCAGGAATTAGGGAAGTTGGGATTAAAATATCTGTCTGCATACTTAAAATGGTATCACAGTAGAATTAAATAAAAAATATTTTTTTCACAACGCAATGTTTATAAAAAATAATTTGTATATTTGCCGACTTTTTAAAGTGTAATAATATAGGATGCGGGATTGTGCGATTTCCTAAATATAACTTCTTGAAAATAAAATGATTTAACTATTTTTTCAAAAGTAATTTTAGTAAATAAAGAAGAATAATCAGAGTAAAAGGCAATCAACATATTCCTAAAAAGCATAAAAGAGTATCGAAAACAGAAAAATTATTAGGAAATGAAAATAATAAACTACGTAAAAGAGACTTATGACGAATTGGCACATAAGGTAACGTGGCCAACTTGGGCTAATTTACAAGAAAGTGTAATAAAAGTATCCATTGCTTCCCTAATTATAGTACTTATAGTATTATTGATGGATCTTTTTTTCAATTTTGGAATGAGACTAATGTTTTTTTAGTAGTTCTTTTTCTAATAATTCAGTTGGTTTATTTTCCATAAACAAATTTTGAGTATGGCAGACGTTGAAAGAAAGTGGTACGTTATCAGGGCGGTAACCGGAACTGAAAAGAAGGTAAAGCAGAATATCGAAAGTGAGATAGAAGCTTCCCACATTAAGGATTTCGTTTCCCGTGTATTGATACCTACTGAAAAATTTTACCAGATTCGAAATGGTAAAAAAGTGAGTAAAGAGAGAAATTTTTTCCCGGGTTATATCTTTGTTGAAGCAATGATGTTGGGAGAAGTATTTAATGTTTTGCTCAATATTCCGGGGGTTCTTGGCTTTGTCGGATGTAAGAGAAAGACAGATCTTCCGGTGCCTTTACGCCCTGCTGAAGTAACCCGAATGTTAGGAAAGGTTGACGAATTGATGGAACAAGACGAATCCTTTGCTCCCCCTTTCATTGTTGGTGAAGAAATCAAAGTTATTGATGGACCTTTCAACACTTTTAACGGTATTATTGAAGAAATCTATGCCGAGAAAAAGAAACTGAAGATTATGGTGAAAATTTTCGGTCGTAAAACTCCTCTCGAATTAAGTTTTATGCAAGTTGAAAAAATTTAAATCGACAAATATTTTTAGTTACAAAAATCAAAAATCATTTAAAAAATGGCAAAAGAAGTAGCTGGACTAATCAAGTTACAAATTAAGGGAGGATCTGCAAATCCATCTCCACCGGTAGGCCCTGCATTAGGTTCTAAAGGTGTGAATATTATGGAATTTTGCAAACAATTTAATGCCCGTACACAAGACCAAGCAGGGAAGGTGATACCGGTTATTATTACTGTTTATAAAGATAAGTCATTTGATTTTATCACGAAAACTCCTCCGGTTGCTGTTCAACTTATGGCAGCGACCAAACTTCAAAAAGGATCTAAAGAACCTAATCGTAATAAAGTTGCTTCCGTTACCTGGGATCAAGTTCGCGAAATTTCCGAAGCGAAAATGACAGACTTGAATTGCTTTACCGTTGAGTCAGCAATGACAATGGTGGCAGGAACGGCAAGAAGTATGGGAATTACGGTTAAAGGTGGCCAAAATCCTTTTGAAAATAATTAATAATCAAGTAATAACAAAAAAAAGATGGCTAAAATATCAAAAAAACGCAAAGAAGCTTTTGCTAAGTTTGATAAAAACAAAGTTTATCCTTTGAATGAAGCTGTACAAATTGTAAAGGACATTACCTATACTAAATTTGACTCCTCTTTCGACATTGACGTACGTTTGGGCGTTGATCCTCGTAAGGCGAATCAAATGGTTAGAGGAATTGTTACCCTTCCCCACGGAACAGGTAAAGTGGTTAGAGTTCTTGTACTTTGTACACCAGACAAAGAAGACGAAGCAAAAGCAGCCGGCGCTGACTATGTAGGATTGGACGAATATGTTGAAAAAATCAAAAAAGGTTGGACTGACATTGATGTCATCATTACTATGCCAAGCGTGATGCCTAAGATCGGTGCGCTGGGTAAAATATTAGGTCCCCGTGGCTTAATGCCTAACCCTAAAGCCGGCACCGTTACGATGGATATTGGTAAAGCTGTTACTGATGTTAAAGCCGGTAAAATTGATTTCAAAGTTGATAAATATGGTATTATTCACTCCGGTATCGGTAAAACAAAATTTACTGCAGACCAATTAGTGGAAAATGCAAAAGAGATGTTGTCAACTATTGTGAAATTAAAACCGGCTGCTGCAAAAGGAACTTATGTTAAAAGCGTTTACCTTTCCAGTACTATGAGTCCGGGTATTCAGGTTGATCCCAAATCAGTTACATTATAAACCTTTAAATGCTAAGTTAGAATATGAAAATTGAACAAAAAAGTCAAATTATTGACCAAATAGCAAAAGATTTAGCTGACTATTCCAATGTATATGTAACAGATATTTCAGGATTTACCGTTGAAACCGTTAATCAATTAAGAAGGATTTGTTTTCGTAAGGATGTAAAAATCAAAGTTGTTAAAAACACTTTGCTGAAACGAGCAATGGATAAATCTGAAAATGATTACTCGGAAATCTATCCTGCATTAGTAGGAGAAACTTCAATTATGCTTTCAAATGTGGGGAATTTACCTGCAAGAATTATTAAAGACTTCAGAAGTAAGAATTCTAAACCATTATTAAAAGCTGCATATATTGAACAAGCAACCTACTTTGGTGATGATCAGTTAGATGCTCTCTGTAATGTTAAATCCAGAGATGAACTTATCGGAGATATTGTTGGGTTATTACAATCCCCTGCAAGAAATGTTATTTCTGCTTTACAAGCAAGCGGTGGTAAATTGGCAGGAATCGTAAAAACTTTATCCGAAAAAGAATAAACAAAAACAAAATCGAATAAAATAAATAAAGTAATTAACATTAAAATCAATAAAAATTATGGCAGATTTAAAAGCATTTGCAGAACAATTGGTTAACCTTACAGTAAAAGAAGTTAACGAATTAGCTCAAATTTTAAAAGACGAATACGGTATCGAACCTGCAGCAGCAGCAGTAGCAGTTGCAGCACCTACAGCAGCAGCAGCAGTTGTTGAAGAAGAAAAAACTTCTTTCGATGTTATTCTTAAAGCAGCAGGCCCTAGCAAATTGGCTGTTGTTAAATTAGTTAAAGATTTGACTAGTCTTGGTCTTAAAGAAGCTAAAGAATTAGTTGATAATGCTCCAAAACCGGTTAAAGAAGGCGTTACAAAAGACGAAGCTGAAGGCCTAAAGAAAACTCTCGAAGAAGCCGGTGCTGAAGTCGAAATTAAGTAAAGGATTATATCCGATACAATAATGGTACATCACTTCCACGCAAAACCCGTGGAAGTCTTGTACTTATTGTTGTTTATAAAGACGGGCAAGTCAATTTCTAAACAAATAATGGTTTTTTGCCCTTTAAACAACTGATATTAAAACCCTTAAAAAAATGGCATTGGCAATAAAAATGAATAAAAGACACACCTTTGCATCAACAAAACCTGTCGAATATCCCGACTTTTTGGATATACAAATAAAATCTTTCCGAGATTTCTTTCAAATTGATACTGACGCTGAGCGCAGACATAATGAAGGTTTATTTAAAGTTTTTAATGAGAATTTTCCAATTTCTGATGCAAGAAATAGTTTTGTTCTGGAATTTCTGGACTATTATATTGATGGTCCTCGTTATTCTTTGGACGAATGCCTCGAGAGAGGTTTGACTTACAGTGTCCCCCTGAAAGCAAAAATGAAGCTTTCATGTAATGACATTGATCACGAAGATTTTGAAACAGTTATCCAGGATGTTTATTTGGGATTAATCCCCTATATGACACCTCAGGGAACTTTTATAATAAATGGTGCCGAAAGAGTTGTCGTTTCACAACTTCATCGTTCACCGGGAGTTTTCTTCGGCTCCTCATTCCATTCCAATGGTTCACAGCTCTATTCGGCTAGAATCATCCCTTTTAAAGGTTCCTGGATGGAATTCACTACCGATATTAACAACGTAATGTATGCCTATATCGATAGAAAAAAGAAATTGCCCGTTACAACATTGCTCCGAGCTATCGGATTTGAGTCGGATAAGGATATCCTTGATATCTTCGACATTGCTCAGGAAGTAAAAGCTACTAAGGCAAATCTGAAAAAATATATTGGACAAAAATTTGCAGCCCGCGTTGTAAAAACCTGGAATGAAGATTTTGTGGATGAAGAAACAGGTGAAGTTGTAAATATTGAACGTATTGAAGTTCTTATCGAACGTGAAACAATTCTGGAAGAAAAGCATATTGCAATGATTGCAGATGCTAATATCAAAACGGTTCTTTTCCATAAACAAGATGAAAAACAAGTTGATTATTCCATTATTTTTAATACGCTCCAAAAAGATCCAACCAATTCAGAGAAAAATGCAATTGAGTATATTTATCTTCAATTGAGAAATACGGCAGCACCCGATGAAGAAACAGCTCGGACTGCTCTTGAAAAACTCTTCTTCTCCGATAAACGTTACGACTTGGGTGAAGTTGGACGGTATCGTATCAATAAAAAATTGAATCTCGATATTCCGATGGATACCTGTGTATTGACGAAAGAAGATATTATTTCAATTATTCGCTATCTTATTGAATTGATTAATTCTAAGATGGATGTTGATGATATTGACCATTTGAGTAACCGACGTGTTAGAACTGTTGGTGAACAACTTTATAATCAATTTGGAGTTGGACTTGCCCGTATGACACGTACTATCCGTGAAAAAATGAATGTTAGAGATAATGAAGTTTTTGCTCCTGTTGATTTGATTAACGCCAAAACACTTTCTTCTGTTATTAATTCATTTTACGGAACTAATCAGTTGTCTCAGTTTATGGATCAGACAAATCCACTTTCTGAAATTACACACAAAAGAAGAATTTCTGCATTAGGTCCCGGTGGTTTGTCAAGAGAAAGAGCCGGTTTTGAAGTACGTGACGTGCACTATACACACTATGGACGTCTTTGTACTATTGAAACTCCTGAAGGTCCTAATATCGGATTGATTTCTTCTCTATGCGTTTTTGCTAAGATTAATAAATTGGGTTTTATTGAAACTCCTTATCATAAAGTTGAAAACGGGATTGTTCAATTTAAAGATGAGCCTGTATATCTTAGCGCTGAAGAAGAAGAAAATAAATTTATTGCACAGGCAATTACGCCTATGGATGAAAATGGTATGATTACGGATAAGGTTAAGGCTCGTAACTTGGCAGATTATCCTATCGTTCCAAAAGAAAAAATTGAATTAATTGATATTGCTCCTAATCAGATTGCTTCTATTGCCGCTTCTTTAATTCCATTTTTGGAACATGACGATGCAAATAGAGCTTTGATGGGATCTAATATGATGCGTCAAGCTGTCCCTTTATTGAATCCGGAAGCTCCTATTGTTGGTACTGGTCTTGAAAAACAAGTGGCAATGGATTCACGTGCCCTCCTCCGTTCGGAAGGAAGTGGAGTTGTTGAATATGTTGACGCTGAAAAAATCACTATAAATTACAAATTCTCTGAAACGGAAACGTTAACTTCGTTTGAGTCCAACATTAAAACTTATCTTCTCCCCAAATTTAGAAGAACCAATCAGAACTCTTGCGTCAATATGAAACCAATTGTGGTGAAAGGACAAAAAGTGGAAAAAGGAGATGTCCTTACTGAAGGTTATGCTACCCGGGAAGGAGAGTTGGCACTGGGAAGAAATATGATGGTCGCTTTTATGCCTTGGAAAGGTTATAATTTTGAGGATGCTATTGTTATTTCAGAAAAAGTTGTAAAAGAAGATATCTTTACTTCTATTCATATTGAAGAGTTTACTTTGGAAGTTCGTGATACTAAACGTGGAATCGAAGAATTAACCAATGATATTCCAAATGTTTCTACTGAAGCTACTAAGGATCTTGGTGAAGACGGTTTGATTCGTGTAGGAGCTGAAGTAAATGAAGGCGATATTCTTATTGGAAAAATTACCCCTAAAGGGGAATCTTATCCTACTCCGGAAGAAAAATTATTACGTGCTATCTTCGGCGATAAAGCCGGTGATGTTAAAGATGCTTCTCTTAAAGCACCTCCTTCAATGAAAGGCGTTGTTATTGGGGCCAAATCATTGTCTCGTTTAGTTAAGGATAGAAAAACCAAATCGAAAGATAAGGATATCGTGAAAGAAATCGAGAGCAAATATGAAAAACAGTTAAATGAACTTAAAGAGTTAATTGTTACTAAATTATATCGTTTGCTTGAAGGTAAAATTGCACATAATATTTTCGATAATGCCAAAAATATTGTAATCCCTAAAGGAGCTAAATTTTCTCAGAAAATGCTCAGCCTCGTCAACTTCTCTAATGTAACGGTTTCTAAATGGACTAATGATACTAAAATAAATGTTCTGGTTTCAGATATTATCAGAAATTATTTAATTAAAGAAAGAGAAATTGTGGCCTGTATGACTCGTGAAAAATTTGATGCTACTGTTGGCAGTGAATTGCCAAATGGTATTGTTCAAATGGCCAAAGTTTATGTTGCAAATAAACGTAAATTGAAAGTAGGGGATAAAATGGCAGGTCGTCACGGAAATAAAGGTATTGTTGCAAAAATTGTAAGAGCCGAAGATATGCCATTCCTCGAAGATGGAACCCCAGTTGATATTGTTTTAAATCCTTTGGGAGTGCCTTCCCGTATGAACTTGGGACAGATTTACGAAACTGTTCTGGGTTGGGCCGGAAAAGAACTTGGAATGTCTTTCGCTACTCCAATATTTGATGGAGCTACTCTGGAAGAAATTAATGAGTTGATGAGAAAAGCCGGACTACCGGAAAATGGCAGTGTTCAGCTATATAACGGTGAAACCGGGGAACCATTTCATCAAAAGGTTACCGCGGGCTATATCTATATGATTAAATTACATCATATGGTTGATGATAAGATGCATGCCCGTGCTATCGGTCCCTATTCTTTAATCACCCAGCAACCACTTGGAGGAAAAGCTCAGTTTGGAGGACAACGTTTCGGCGAAATGGAAGTATGGGCTCTCGAAGCTTTCGGTGCAGCTAATGTACTTCAGGAAGTTCTTACAGTGAAATCTGATGATGTTGTCGGTAGAGCAAAAGCTTATGAGGCTATTGTGAAAGGTGATAACATGCCAATACCGGGTTTACCTGAATCATTCAACGTTCTCGTGAATGAACTCAGAGGACTCGCATTAGATGTTCAATTCGATTAATATAATTTTATAACATTATAATTTGAAACTATGGCTTTCAAAAAAGATAGTAATACAAGAAAAGAATTTTCCCAAATAACCATTAGCCTTGCATCTCCGGAGTCAATACTGGAAAGATCTTTTGGCGAAGTTCTAAAGCCTGAAACAATAAACTATAGAACTTATAAACCGGAACGTGAAGGTCTTTTTTGTGAAAAAATATTTGGGCCTGTAAAGGATTGGGAATGCCATTGCGGTAAATATAAAAGAATCAGATACAAAGGTATCGTCTGCGACCGCTGTGGTGTTGAAGTTACTGAACGTAAAGTTCGTCGTGAAAGAATGGGACATATCCAATTGGTGGTTCCTGTCGCTCATATCTGGTTTTTTAAAACTTTGCCCAATAAAATAGGGGCATTGCTTGGATTGACTTCCAAAATTATAGATTCAATCATCTATTATGAAAAATATGTAGTCATTCAACCCGGTATTGCAGAATCAGATACATTAACTAGCAAAACGATCCTTTCAGAAGAAGAATATTTTGATATTTTAGATAAACTTCCTCCGGAAAATAGATTACTTGAAGATACTGACCCTACTAAGTTTATTGCCAAAATGGGTGCTGAGGCACTGTATGATCTGCTCTGCCAAATAGATCTTGATAAAGAATCTTACGAATTGAGAGATAAGGCTAATAATGAAACTTCTCAGCAAAGAAAACAGGAAATTCTTAAAAGACTTCATGTTTATGAAGCTTTCCGTGATGGTAGAAAACGTGCTCTGAATAAACCTGAATGGATGATCGTGAAAATTGTTCCGGTGATTCCACCTGAACTCCGTCCTTTAGTGCCTCTTGATGGCGGCCGTTTTGCAACTTCCGACTTGAATGACCTTTATCGTAGGGTTATTATTCGTAACAACCGCTTGAAACGTTTGATCGAAATTAAAGCTCCTGATGTTATTATGCGTAATGAAAAACGTATGCTTCAGGAAGCTGTTGATTCACTGTTTGATAACTCAAGAAAGGCTAATGCTGTTAAAACTGAATCCAATCGTGCTCTGAAATCACTTTCTGATAGCTTGAAAGGTAAACAAGGTCGTTTCCGTCAGAATCTTCTTGGTAAACGTGTTGACTATTCAGGTCGTTCAGTTATTGTCGTTGGCCCTGAGCTTCATCTTAATGAATGTGGTCTTCCAAAAGATATGGCTGCTGAACTTTTCCAACCTTTTATTATCAGAAAAATTTTGGAAAGAGGAATTGTTAAAACAGTGAAATCTGCCAAAAAAATTGTTCTGAGAAAAGATCCTGTGGTATGGGAAATTCTTGAAAATATTCTTAAAGGTCATCCTGTAATTCTTAACCGTGCTCCTACTTTGCACCGATTGGGTATTCAGGCTTTCCAACCCCGATTGGTTGAAGGAAAAGCTATTAGACTTCACCCTCTCTGCTGTACTGCTTTTAATGCCGACTTTGACGGAGACCAAATGGCTGTGCATGTTCCACTTGGAAATGCAGCTATTCTTGAAACCCAAATGTTGATGCTTGCTTCTCACAATATATTACTAAAGAATTGCGTTCAACTCCTGAATCACCGGTTTTGGGTGAAGGTAGAAAATTCTATTCCTCTGAAGAAGTAATCATTGCTTATAATGAGAAAAAAGTACACCTTAATGCTATTATTAAATGTCGGGTTGACCTCAATGGGGATGGTAATATGGTGCTGGTTGATACAACTGTCGGAAGAGTGCTCTTTAACCAAGTAGTTCCTAAAGGATTTGGTTATATCAACCTTTTGTTGACCAAGAAATCATTGAGAGATATAATCGGAGTGGTGTTGAATAAAGCCGGAAATGCTGAAACAGCGCGTTTCTTGGACGATATTATGGGACTCGGATTTAGAATGTCTTTTGAAGGTGGTCTCTCATTTAATTTGGGTGATGTTATTATTCCAAGAGAAAAAGCAAACCTTATCGACGATGCCAATTCTCAGGTTGATGAAATTTCTATGAACTATAATATGGGATTCATTACCAATACTGAAAGATATAATCAGGTTATTGATGTATGGTCTCATACCAATGCACGTCTGAGTAGTATTTTGATGGATCAGATTGGAAAAGATCGACAGGGCTTTAATCCTGTGCACATGATGCGTGATTCAGGTGCCCGTGGTTCTGCCGAACAGATCCGTCAGTTGTCAGGTATGCGTGGTTTGATGGCAAAACCAAGTAAAGCAGGTTCCAGTGGTGGCGAAATTATTGAAAATCCAATCTTGTCTAACTTCAAAGAAGGTTTGTCTGTGTTGGAGTATTTTATTTCTACTCACGGTGCTCGTAAGGGGTTGGCCGATACTGCTCTTAAAACGGCTGATGCCGGTTACTTGACTCGTCGTTTGGTGGATGTATCTCATGATGTTATCATCAGTGAAGAAGATTGCGGAACCCTTAGAGGAATGACTGTCGGAGCATTGAAGAAAAATGAAGAAGTTGTGGAAACTCTTTATGACCGTCTGCTCGGCCGCGTTACCCTTCATGATGTTTATCATCCTCAAACCGGAGAATTAATTATTAAAGCCGGTGAGGAACTTACTGAAAAATATTGTCAGATAATTGAAGATTCACCAATTGAGGAAGTTGAAATTCGTTCAGTCCCTACTTGTGAATCTAAACATGGTGTTTGTCAGAAATGTTATGGTAGAAATCTGGCAACCGGCAAAATGGTTCAAATCGGTGAAGCTGTCGGTATTGTGGCTGCACAATCTATTGGAGAACCGGGTACACAGTTGACTTTGCGTACTTTCCATGTCGGTGGTGTTGCCGGAAATATTGCTGCTAATAGCAAAATTGAAGCTAAATATGAAGGAGTTCTCAGTATCGATGAACTAAGAGCTCTAGAAAAAGTGGACGATAATGGAAATATTTTCTATAAAGTTATCGGACGTTCTGCCGAAATGAAAATTATTGATGTTAAAACCAGTGTTGCTCTTACTTCTGCAAATATTCCTTATGGTGCTAATCTCTACTTTAAACATGGTGATGTCATTCAAAAAGGAAGTGTAATTGCTGATTGGGATCCGTTTAATGCTGTTATTGTTTCTGATGTAGCTGGTCGTGTCGATTTTCAAGATATTTTGGAAGGCGTTACCTATCGTATAGAAATTGACGAACAAACCAATATCCATGACAAGGTGATTATCGAAAGTCGTCTTAAGACTAAGAATCCGAGTATTTTGATTTTTGATGAGTATAACGAATTGATCAAAAGTTTCGACGTACCAGTCGGAGCCCGTTTGGCTGTAGAGATTGGTGATAAAATTAACTCCGGTGAAATTTTGGTTAAAATCCCAAGATCTTTCGGTAAAGCCGGCGATATTACGGGAGGACTTCCACGTGTAACCGAGTTGTTCGAAGCACGTAATCCTTCTGACCCGGCTATCGTTGCTGAAATTGACGGGGTTGTCTCTTTTGAGAAAAAATTAAAGAGAGGTAACCGCTCTGTAAAAATTACTTCAAGAACCGGAGAAGAAAAAGTATATCTTATCCCTACTTCTAAACAAATTCTTGCTCAGGAAAATGATTATGTGAAGGCCGGAACTCCTCTTTCTGAAGGAGCACTTACCCCTTCCGATATTCTTTCTATTAAAGGCGCTATGAAAGTTCAAGAGTATATCGTTAATGAAATTCAGGAAGTTTATCGTCTTCAGGGCGTTAAAATTAATGATAAACACTTTGAAGTTATCGTTCGTCAAATGATGCGTAAAATGGAAATTGAAGATCCGGGCGATACTAAATTTTTACAAGGAGAATTGATTAATAAAATCGACTTCCAAGATGAAAATGACCAAATTTGGGAAAAGAAAGTGGTGGTTGATCCGGGTGATTCTACAGAATTCCGCAAGGGACAAATGATTAATGCTAAGAAATTACGTGATGAAAATTCTTTCCTTAAACGTAAGGACTTGAAACTAATTGAAGCTCGCGATGCTAGACCTGCTACCGGGAAACCCGTTCTTCAGGGTATTACCAGAGCATCCCTGCAGACCCGTAGCTTTATCTCTGCTGCTTCTTTCCAGGAAACAACCAAAGTACTTACTGAGGCTGCTATTAATGCTAAAACCGACCTTCTCGAAGGAATGAAGGAGAATGTTATTGTAGGCCATTTAATCCCTGCCGGTACCGGTTTGAAAGAATATCAAGGGATTGAAGTGGGTTCTATGGAAGAATATGAAAGTTTGATGGCTTCTAAAAATTTATAATATGCAAGAACAACCAAAATTAGATATTAATTTATCGGAAGAAATAGCCCAGGGAATTTATTCTAATTTGGCTATTATTACACATTCTAATGCAGAATTTATCGTGGATTTTGTGGCTATGATGCCAGGACTTCCTAAAGCTAACGTGAAATCACGTATTGTGATGACTCCACAAAATGCAAAACGATTTTTAAATGCTTTAAGTGATAATATTCATAAATTTGAAGAAAAAAACGGTAAAATTAAGGAAACGGCTGTCGAAATTCCCTTAATTGGAAATAACGGTGCCTTAGCTTAATCAAGCTGATTTCATTTTTTATTATAAGGAAAACTATTTTGGTTTTCCTTTTTTTATGTCTCGTTCTAAAATAGCTTTACATTTTTTATTCAATTTTAACTTTTTTGTGAAACCTTATTTTAGGAGATGAGAGGAACGAAGCTTCCCACGACTCATTACAAAGCTTTCCACTGAGTTGAGCGAAGCTTTCCACTGAGTCGAGCAAAGCTTTCCATTGAGTCGTGGGAAGCTTCCCATTAAGTCGAGCGAAGCTTCCTATTGAGTCGAGCCTTCCTTTTGAGTAAAACATAGCCATGTTTCAAGTAAA
>JAGVVH010000373.1 GCA_019135895.1 Bacteroidota bacterium
ATTTTATGGTAGGAAAGGATGCTGAGCAATGTCTGGAATTGGAAATTTGTTTTACCGAGTTCGATTAAATTAACGGTGTTCCTATCGAGACCGATTTCTTTTGCCAATTTTTCGTAACTAATATTCTTCTGCTTACGCAGTTTTCGAATCTTTTCCCCGATTCTTACCATCAGTTCATTGCCATCAGGGTCAGTTTGAGCAGTTTTCATGTCGAATATTTTCATCAAAGGTAATAATTGTTGCCCATTATATTAGGGATTTACAGAATTACTGTATCTTTGCCCATTATAATGGGCAAGCATGAAACATCAAAACAAACGCATTATTCACATAATCACTCATCCAGTCGATGATGACTACGATATTGCTTACATGATTTTAATGTTCATGGAAAACAATGAAATTGTAGGAGTGGCAAAAGTTGAGTTGAAAAAGAACTTCATGCCGTTTGATGGTATCTGCACAAATTTTTATGCATGTTCATCAAATTAACACTTGCAAGACATGAAAATGCACTGTTCAAAAAACCCGATAAAATGCATTATGAAATTGTCGGCATATACGCTGATATAATTTCAGGAGCATCACCAAAACGTCCTGAGTTCAACAGAATGCTGTCAGATGTTTCCAAACACAAATTTTCGTTATTGCTGTTCTATTCTCTGGACAGGTTTAGTAGGTCTGGCACTCGTGACACAATACGTTATTTGCAAATGCTTGATGATTACAATGTGATGTACAAGAGTTTTACCGAGCAATACATCGACTCAAGCGGCATTTTTAAGGATGTGATTATTGCACTGTTGTCAACCCTCGCCAAGCAGGAAAGAATTCGTATTTCGGAGCGGGTACATGCTGGATTAGCCAGAGCACGGCAACAGGGGCGTGTTGGTGGTCGTCCCACATTGGATGTTGTTAAAATTGATAAAATCAAGCAAATGAAATCGGCTGGGAGAAGCATAACCGATATTTCCAAAATACTAAAAATCAGCAGAGGAAGTGTTTATCAGTATATATAATCATTTGATTTCTAACTAATATGGCATATTTTTATTCGTCTATAATAAGGATATAACATGCAGAGGCAATTCATTAAAAATGTGGGATTTAAGTATATTTTAAACGGTCGGTCATTGATAGTACAATTAATTTCGATGACTAAAGAAAATTCTACGTTAACAAATCTGCAAGTCGAAGCATTCATTAAAGCAACATCTACATATTTTGATTCTGTTAGAAACAAAAAGAATTTAAAAGAACTTTTTGGTAGCCTTGACTTCGTGGATATCCCATCCTTTCAATACAGTAAACCATTTTACAAGTTTATTCACAAAGAGACATATGAAAATTTTATAAAGAAAGGTAAATTTCAATTGGGGTCTCTGAAATACTATCGTGAAATTGAGAGACAAGAAAGCCGTGACGAAAAAGAAGGTTTCGCAAATCTGATTATCAATTCTGGAAATCGACAAATACTCACGTCAGTTATTTCTGGATTTGATAAATATATTTTGTGTGGAACTTATGACATTGAAAATTTGGATTATATGTCTGCAAAATATGGCGGGTATATTATGAAAATTAATAGTGTCAAATCATTTGCCGAGAAAGTTATGATGGCGATTGGGGCAGAATCATGGTTGTTAAATGAGATTAATTACACCGACTACAAAGCCTATGCTGTCGATACTATTATTTCTGATTTAGGTGGCGTTAGTCCTGATTTATCCGAAGAAATGTTCAATATACTATATAATATTTCTGATAAACCATGTGTTTACGCAAAGCCAGTAAGATTTGAGGACGAAAAGGAATTGCGTTTATCGTTTACCATGGCAAGAGATACAAGGACAAAATTAAATTTTGACAACCTTGGTTTATTGGCAGATATTGAAATAATTAAGAGATTTTGAGCAAAATGACTTGATTACTGCACGGACATTATAGATTGAAAATCTGCCAAACTCCATAACCACCACTCACCAGTATATTCCATATTCCATGAAAGCGTATAAATTTTATCTGATAGCAGTTCTTGTAAATCGAGTAAAACTATGCCATCCTTGTCGTTGAAATCGACCAGACGTATTGCTGCAATGTACTCTTGTAAACGGCAAATAACAATGTACGTTTTTTCGCAAATAAGAATGTACTACAATTAGCAAATAGCGATGTACGCATTTTAGCAAATAAGGATGTACATCTTTCCTGGTGAAGGAGTGTTGTTTTCCGGGAGGAGTTTGCAAACTCCTCCCGGAAAAAGTGGATTATTCTGTTCTTTGGATTAATAATCAGTTCATTAATCCAAATCAGGAGGATCCTCTATGAGAAAGAAACATCTAAATCAGTGGATAATGTATCACGAAGTTCACAAACAGCACCGCGATGGGTTAAAACCGGCGCAGATAGCCAGGGAACTGGTTATCGACAGAAGAACAGTAAAGAAGTACCTTAAGATGAGCGAGGATGAATATTTGGAATTTATAGATAATCAGACTCACAGGCAGCGATTGTTATCCTCCTATGAAGGATTTGTTCGTACCAGACTGGAGCTTTGCCCTGAGGCATCAGCGGCTCAGGTTCATGACTGGCTCAAGGAGAACTATGATGACTTCACAGAAGTTGATGCCAAGACGGTTTTTAATTTTGTCCTTCACGTCAGAAGCAAATATGGTATCCCAAAGTCTTTTGACCACCGGGATTTTGAGAAGGTTGCGGAGATGGCTTATGGTAGGCAAACGCAGGTCGACCTGGGAGAATATCACATGACTACCGATGAAGGCAAGCGCAAGAAGGTCTATTTCATTTGCTTTGTGTTATCCCGTTCGCGGTTTAAATACAGTTATTACTCAGAACGACCCTTTACCACCCGGCAGGTTATCCTTGCCCACGAAGAAGCTATAGAGTATTTTGGCGGGCTTACAGAAGTGTTTGTATATGATCAGGACACCCTGCTTCTTATCGATGAGAACAAAGGGGATCTGGTTATGACCGAAGCGTTCCGCAGTTACACCGAATACAGAGGATTTAAGGTACACTTTTGCCGTAAGTCCGATCCGCAGAGTAAAGGGAAGGTTGAAAACGTTGTAAAGTATCATAAATTCAATTTTTTACGTGGCCGAACCTTCATAGACATCTTCATACTTCAGGCAGAGAATCTAGCCTGGCTTCAACGTACGGCCAATGCCAAGGTTCATTCTACAACCAAAAATGTTCCGTATGAAGAATGGCTGACTGAGAAAGCATACCTGAAGCCTGTCAGAGGCTTGTATGAGGCAAAAAGTGTAACCGATCAGCGTGATGTAAGCAAGGATAACGTAATATCTCATAAAGGGAATTTTTACCGGGTTCCCAGGGGAACTTATCATCCGCCAAAAACGACAGTTCGTATCGAAGAAAATGAGGATAATCACTTGATTATCTATAATACGGACAACGCGATTATTGCTACTCATACAATCTATCCGGGCAAGGGAAAAACTATCGGAGGGACCCATTACCAAAGAGATTTAACTGAGAGTATTGACAGGCTGATAAGTGAGATAACGGACCGGTTTACAGATCCCAAATCGGCCAGGCAGTACTGTCAGCAAATACGAAAGGATAAGCCCCGGTACATCAGGGACCAAATGCTTATCATAAGAAAGCTTGTCAATAACTATCCGGTGCAGATCGTTCAACAGGCCGTGACGTTCTGTATGGAGAACAAGATCTACCGGGCAACCGATCTGGAAAGTGTTGTAAAACGATACCACTCTCAACAATCCCAAAAAGATACCATTGAGCAGCCTATCATCATTAAGACCATCAATCAAACAGCACATAAAATCATACCTGACAAAAGCAATATATCGGATTACCAATCACTAATGATTTAAGCCTATGGATACAAAAACACAGACCATTAAGCAATATGCCGCTCAACTCCGGCTTGGTGGCATACAGGACCAGTTAGATCAACTGATCCAGAAAGCATCGGAGGAACAATGCAGTTATCTGGATTTTTCCTTATATCTCCTTCAGACTGAAATTACACAAAGATCCCTCCGTGACCTGGAACGCCGGACCAAAGCTGCTAAATTGCCACCCAATCATGATCTTGATCACTATGATTATGCCTTTCAGAGTGGGATAGGAAAACAACAACTTATGCAGCTTCGGGAATGTCAGTGGCTGGAACAGAACTACAATATAGTTCTGATGGGTCCTTCAGGCATCGGGAAGACCATGATAGCTGCAGGCCTATGCTTTGATGCTCTGAAAATGGGATATAAAGCATACTTCAGAACAATGGAACAGCTCAATGAGATCCTTACTATGAAAGACATTACCCGTTCAGCTCTTATTGAGTACAACAAGCTTCTGACAGCCAATCTGCTTGTCATTGATGACATTATGATGTTTGCCCTGGAAAAGAAACAGGCAGTGCAGCTTTTTAACTTTATAAACCACCTTCACGAAAGAGCTTCATTTATCGTAACAACTAATAAAAGTCCACAGGAATGGGTGAAAATGCTTGATGATGAAGTCATTGCTACCGCTTTGCTTGACAGAATACTCTTCCATTGCGAGGTGGTAAGACTATCCGGTAATAGCTACAGACTGGAAAACCGGAAAACCATATTTAACTGAGTCTGTTGTTCTTTGTTTTTTTTTGTAAGTTCCCGCTTACAACTCTCCTACTACTTTATTTTCAAGCAGTATATATGGCATTTTACGTGTAAGCATCTTGTTCTTGGTAAGAATGAAAGGCAGGTCAATCATTAATGAATCTGGCGGGAAATACTGCAAAATTTTCCTTCCCGAACTGTTTGTGTATCCAGTTACGTTCATGGTAACTCATTTTCAAGTTCCTGAAGTTCATGGTCAGTATAGTTGGATGTTACTTCTGAATACACCATGTCTTCGATATCTCTCCAATTCACTAAAAAGACCTGTGGATGTTTATTATTTATGTCCAGACTGAATTCAGCCTTATTTCCAGTCGCTGGATTTGTGAATGACATTAGAATTAAACCCTCACTGTAATCAACATCTTCCAGACGATATAATCCGAAACCAACATTATTCACCACCAGATACAATTGCCCCAGTCCCAGATTAATGTGTTTCTGTCGGTTTAGAATGAATTGTAAATGCTTATACTTATCTGGATTAAGTTCCATGTCGGCAACAAGTTCATCCAAAGTGTTTGGGTATTCATTCATAACTTCTATTATTTTACGCCCTCAATTATTCATATTGTACGACATACCCCCCAGCCGTATCCACCCCTATGGGGTACTCCCCCCCCAGTGAACCATAAAATTAGGTGCAGGTGGAGCGTATGTTTCTCCGCTTGCCTTTCCTATAAATACAGAAAAAATAAATTCTGGTCAGAATTCAGAAAAGTATGAAACAGAAAGAATTAAAAATTCTGGGGAAATTTTTACCGATGATAAAAAAACGGTATTAAAAAAATTATAAAAAATTATAATTGTCTGGAGAAAATCACTTTACAGCAACATCGCCACACTCAGTTGATTCAACAGTATTCTGTTGCAATTGTCCACCCAAAGCAGTTAAATTCAATGTGGGTAAGTTTATAGGATTTA
>JAGVVH010000149.1 GCA_019135895.1 Bacteroidota bacterium
TTGCATACTGATAGACGGCAGCAGATTCCCGATTCCGGAATAACTTTTAATAATTCCATTACTTTGTAAACTATCTAATTCCGTTTGAGAATCATTAAATAAATCAATTGCCTGGTCTAAATCAGTTGCTGAATTGGCATAGTAAGTAAGTTTCTGAGACAAGTTGGTCGCCCCACTTAATTCCTTTAAAGCGGACCGTTGCTCTTTTGTCATGTAATTTATTTTACTGAAGTCATCTTCAAACTTTACTTTATTTGAAAAAAATGAAAAGAGTATAGAAAGAACGAAAATGATTGCGATGACATAAAGATTGTTCTCAAATGAATAATTAGCAATTTTGCTCCAGATTGAATTATTTTTAATTTTAGAAACAGGATTGCTATTATGAGGAATTAACTGAGGCAGAAAGATTAAGGTGAAAATCAAGGTCCCAATCAGAGTGAATGCTGCAAAGAGACCAAAATCTTCAAGCAATTCTGAATTCAAGAACAATAGTGTACCAAAGGCAGTAATGGTTGTGATACTTCCAACAAGCAATGGAAAAGCAATTTCTTTTAGCGTTTTTTCAACAGAAAGCTCTTCTTTGTAATGAATTAGAAAATGAAGGGAATAATTAATTGCTATTCCAAGTATTATGGATCCGGTCCCAAGTGCAATAGCAGAAATAGCACCCTTAATCAAAAAAAGTGCAGCTAATGAAAACAAACCACCAAAAACAACAGGTAATAACAATAAGAATATGAGGCGGTAATCTTTAAAGTAGAAAAATAGGATCAGAATAATTAATATAAGAGCAATTGCAATAGAAATATAACTATCTTTTTTTATTTGTTGAGCATTTGAAACAGCCACTGCAACTGAACCAAAGTATGAAATGTTAACTTCTGAAACATGATTATCAGGGTTAATGTTTAGTGACGAATCAGATGCTTTTAGAATGATTTCATCAAGTTTTTTTATCAATTCCTTATTTAGAGATGTCTCAGTAGATGGGTTTGTCGGGGTAATAAACATTAAAAGGCACTTCATATCTTTATCAAAGATATATCCGTCATATGTTTTATACTGATTTTCAAGGCGGAATCCATTTATTTGATTTAAAATGGAATTTGACAAATGAAGAGGGTCTTTAAGCAATGCATCACGGTAAATCATCCCCATCGGAGAAGTCAGCATTTTTTTATTATCCGACAATATATGGGAAATTTCCTTTCGGCTTAAAATCGTATCTAATCTTTGATAGTCCTCTTCTTCCATAAAATAGGGAATATTGTCAAAAAGGAAGTTCATAACCTCCATCATCTGTGAAGGATCTATCTTGTAAAATACCTCTTTTATAAGATTTTGATTTACTAATTGCTGTAAACTATCAGATAATAACTCAGCCTTGTGGATTAATTCATCAGTATTATCAAATCCAGATGAATTTACCGATTCTATCTTAATAATAATTTTATCGGAGGAATTAAGATTCTGAAAAACATAATTGGCATGTTCAGCCTTATTTGTTTTGGGTAAAATTCTTATAATGTCTTCTTCAAGTCGGATATGGGATACAAGAAAAATTATACCAGCAAATAATGCAACTAAAATACTGAAAAATAATACTTTATGTTTTAAGAAATATAAATAAATAGTTGAAAATATATTCCGAATAATCATTAATCCCGTCTGTTATTGTATCCTATGTGCGGTAGTTCTGTTTAATGCGCAAAAATAATCATTTTTTGGAATTGAAGGTTGATTTATTAAACATAAAATGTAAGTTGGTGAAAATTCAGGTTTTATAAATGTTAAAAAAAAACAGTTTTTACTACTTTCTGCATAAAAATCAATTATCAAATGAAAAGAAATAACTTTGTAAGATAATTTTCTTACTTTTGCAAGCTAAGAAAAAAAAATATTTTTTTATTCAATTACTTGATTATGAGCATTTTATTAGATTGCATTTCTTTGGGTGATTTTCAAAAGATTCTCTTTGATTCTGAAAAAGTTGAAATAAGTCCTGCTGCTATGAAAAGAGTAGAAGAGAGTTATAATTTTCTTGAGTCATTTTGTAAGGACAAGTTAATATATGGAATTACAACCGGATTTGGCCCAATGGCTCAATATAGGGTTGATCAGGAGAAAAGAATACAACTTCAGTATAATTTTGTTCGTAGTCATGCAACCGGTACAGGAAATATTCTATCTCCGCTCTATGCACGTTCTTTAATGATTGCACGTTTAATGACCATATTAAGGGGATATTCCGGAGTACACCCTGAAGTTCCTCAGTTGATTGCTGATTTTATTAACCATAATATTACACCCCAAATTTTCGAACATGGGAGTGTAGGAGCCAGTGGAGATTTGGTCCAACTTGATCACTTTACCCTTAATTTGATTGGGGAAGGCGAAGTTTACTACCAAGGAAGGATTATGCCAGCCATGGAGGCATTTAAGCTCACCGGACTTTCTCCTATAAAGATGCATATTAGAGAGGCTCTTGCTCTTGCAAATGGGACTTCTTGTATGACCGCGATTGGGATAGTAAATCTCTTTAATGCAAAGAAATTGATTAATTTGGCTATTATTGCTTTCTCTGACCACTTTTCTAATGAGTTAAATCAGGTGAAACATCATAAAGGACAACAAAGAGTTGCGGAGCTAATGAGAGAAGTAGCAAAAGGAAGTAAACGTTTTCATGATAGATCTAAATATTTTTATGAAAAAAAGGTTGAAGATAAATATCTAAGAATTAAAGTACAGGAATATTATTCTTTACGTTGTGTTCCTCAAGTTTTAGGACCTGTTTTAGATGCTATTGACTTTGCAGAGAGTGTTTTGTTTGATGAAGTTAATTCTGTCAGTGATAATCCTATTATTGATGCAAAAAACAAAAATGTATTCCATGGTGGTAATTTTCATGGAGATTATATTGCAATTGAAATGGATAAGATTAAAATTGTGATGACAAAATTGACTATGCTGATGGAAAGACAAAGTAACTATTTGTGTCATGATAGAATTAATAATATTTTGCCTCCATTTGTTAATCTGGGGGAACTTGGTGTTAATTACGG
>JAGVVH010000098.1 GCA_019135895.1 Bacteroidota bacterium
GGAGTTCAAATCTGATGAAAAAAGTCTTTGCTCTGTTGGATTAAGAATAGTATTAGTTATTATTCTTTAGTACTCCCCTGCGAGTAAGAATCTCTTTTAAAATTCTGAAATAAAGTATAATAATATATAATATGAAAGAAACTAAATTATTTGCCGGTAAAACATTGGCAATTTTATCCGGAGGAGGAGATACTCCTGCCATTAACTCAAGTATTGAATGTGTTAGAAACAGAGCTTCGATGCTCGGTTTTAAGGTTTACGGAGTTCAACGCGGATGGAAAGGGCTCCTCGGAGAAGGTGATGTAGTGGATTTGACCAACTGTGCCTATAATGGTATTTATGGTGGAACAGCACTGTTATCAAGCCGAACAAATCCATTCCCAAGTAAGAAAAATCCGGAAGACCGCTCTCAACAAATTCTTAGAAATATTGAACGTTATAAAATAGATGTACTTGTTACAATTGGCGGTGATGATACTAACGGAGCTGCAAAAAAGATGTATGAAAAATATGGAATTCCGGTCATCGGCTTCCCTAAAACTATTGATAACGACTTGCGGACGCACTCTATTCACCACTATCAAGGCAAACAATATGAAACCGTCCTTTGTCCGGGTTTTCCATCAGGGGCAATGGCTATCAAAAAACTGACCAGTAAATTACATACTACCAACGAGTCACACCAACGAATTATGGTGCTGGAAGTGATGGGACGCGATGCCGGTTGGCTTACAGGAACTGCAATTTTTGGTGGAGCTCAAATGGCACTGGTCCCCGAAATTGAGATGACTAAAGAACGTCAGGATTTCTTCTTTGAACAAGTTAAGGAGAAATATATGAGATCTAAAAAACGTAGTCTGATTATTGCCGTTTCTGAAGGTGTCCGCTGGTGGAATGAAGAAAAAGGATCCTTGGATATGGTTTATGCCAGTTCCGATCTTGATGAATATGGTCATCCCCGTTTCGGAGGAATCAGCGGCGTTATCGCTTCCGACATCTCCAAAAAACTGGGTATCGAAGCTCGTGGTCAAATTTCCGGCTATATCCCAAGATCCGGTAAATGTTATGAGTATGATCGACGACTTACTTCTACTCTTGCAGACAAAATTGTCGATTTGCTTCTTAGAGAAGATTATGGTAAAATGCCTGTAATGAGAGATATTGTTCCATACAGCGAACTCGAAGAATATCATACCGATGCCATTGATATGGGAAATGTTGGCAATTTTCCACTCCCTGAAAACTACTATGATCCCAATGAATTCTATTTTACCGACCAATACATTGACTATCTTACCAATATAATTGGATCGCCTTGCAGATTGGAATTTGACTATGAATTCCCGATTGTTATACCTCAAAATTAAGTTATGAGTAATTTTATTATCCAAGGAGGTCATTCTCTAAAAGGAGATATCAACCCGCAGGGAGCTAAAAATGAAGCTCTTCAGGTTATTTGTGCAGTTCTGTTGACAAAAGAACCTGTTATCATTTCCAATATTCCCAACATAAGAGATGTGCAACGTCTGATGGAAATTGTGAAAGCCATGGGCGTTAAAATCGACAGATTTGCCGATGATACTTTCCGATTTCATGCTAAGAATATCAATCTTGACTATTTGCAAACTCCTGAGTTTTTGAAACTGTCAGGAACTATCAGGGCTTCTATCATGATTTTAGGTCCTATGCTCGGGAGATTTGGAAAAGCTTATGCTACAACGCCGGGGGGAGATAAAATCGGCAGGCGCCCCCTGACAACTCACTTTGAGGGTTTTGCAAAGTTAGGTGCTAAAATTAAAAAATGTTCCGATTCAAATGTTTTTGAATTGTTGGCTAATCCTTTGAAAGGGACTTACATGCTTCTGAATGAAGCTTCTGTTACCGGAACTGCCAATGTGGTGATGGCAGCTGTTATGGCGAAGGGTAAGACCACTATTTTTAATGCAGCCTGTGAACCCTATCTCTATCAGTTGTGCTCTATGCTCAATCGGATGGGAGCCAAAATTAGCGGCATAGGATCCAATTTGCTCACTATTGAAGGAGTGGAAGAACTTCATGGTTGTGAACATAGAATTCTTCCCGACATGATTGAAGTGGGTAGTTTCATGGGAATGGCTGCTATCACCCATTCAGAAATTACCATTCATAATTGCGGATTGGAACACTTAGGTATTATTCCTTACACTTTTTCTAAATTAGGCATTAAATTTCATAAAAAAGGCGATGACATTTTCATTCCTCAGCAAGATGAATATGAAATTGAAACCAATATGGACGGATCAATTCTTACCATTGCCGATGCTCCCTGGCCCGGCTTTACCCCCGACCTGATCAGCATTGCGCTGGTAACTGCCATCCAAGCCAAAGGAAGTGTCCTTATCTACCAGAAAATGTTTGAAAGCCGTCTCTTCTTTGTTGATAAATTACAGGAAATGGGTGCCCATATTATTCTTTGTGATCCTCACCGCGCCACAGTTATCGGATTAGCTAATAAGTATAAACTCAGAGGAACCACCATGTCATCTCCGGACATCAGGGCAGGGGTGGCTTTGCTTATTGCTGCTCTGTCGGCACAAGG
>JAGVVH010000042.1 GCA_019135895.1 Bacteroidota bacterium
ACTTCGCATACCCAAATTTCATTGTTTTTCATGTTTACCTCCATTTTTTGTTTTGGTTTAATATAAGTTGGCGCCGATTTCGGCGATTTTCCTTTTAAGACATCCCTGTAATAGCCGTATGTCATGGGTTCATTTTTAATATTGGTCAACGAACAATTGTCAACATTAACGATAAACAAGTAATGAGTTCCCAGATCCTGTTCAGAAACTACGTGGCATTGAAACCATGCAAGCGTACTTTCAGTCAGCACCGGCACATTATTGTTGCCTCTGAAATGTTTATAAGAAGCAAATTTATCATTCTCGCGACCACTTTTATAACCGAAAAGTCCGATTAATTCTCTTGGAGTATCGATAGCCAAAGCCGAAATTGCAAGATGTTTTGATTGTAAGATTAATTCGGTTGTGTAATTGTCTTTGCTTGAGCAGACAGCCAATTGAACAGGCTCAGCAGTGACTTGCATCACTGTATTGCAAATAAAACCGCTTTCTTTAATTCCGTTGGCAGAGCTGACAACATATAAACCATAGGTTAATTTGTAGAATGCATCAAAATCCATCTGATATTTTTTTTATTACAGGACAAAAATAGCATTTATTTTAAAATAGCAAAATTAATGTTGAAATTTATAGGAATTTTTGATTTTTTAAGGCTGTTGATAATACCTGACTAAAATATTCATTATCTTTTTTGACATACCGTTTTTCGGTGATTATTCTCGCAATATTGGGCAAATCATTCTCTGTAAGCAGTTGTTTTGTATTAGGGTGTTCCTCTTTATCTTTATAAAGCCTATTTATTTTTTCTTCCGAATAGTCTGAATAGCATTCATGATGAATCATGGCTTCAAGAGGCAGTTTGTCTGTCAAAGGGGGATTTTCGGCCGGATATCCGATTGAAATGCATGCCACGGGAATAACATTTTCGGGTAATTTCAGTATTTCAATAAATTTATCCACATTAAAGGTTATTGTTCCCAGCCAGCAAATTCCCAATCCTAATGATTCGGCAGCAATACAAGCATTTTGAGCTGCTATAAGAGCATCCGTCACTGCCCAATGATAACTCTGTATATTATTGTAGGAATCGCTCACAGCACCACGAAAAGCGCAATATTTATTAAATCTGTTAAAATCAGCGCAAAAAGTAAGTATCAGCGGGGCATTTGTGGCAATGGGTTGATTAAAATGGTGGGGAGCCATGGTTTGCATCATCTCTTTATCTTCCGTAACGATAATGCTATATAACTGCATATTTCCCATAGTAGAACCATTACAAGCAGCTTTCAGGATACTTTCAAGCTTATCCTTTTCAATCTTTTTATCTTCATATTTACGGATAGAGCGATGTGACAGAATAGTGTTTAAAGTTGGATTCATGTCATTAAATATTAATACGTTAAACAATCAATTTATTTTTGTGGAAGTTCATAATGATATTTCCATCTTCGGTGGCTCCATAACCAAAATTCAGGTTGTTGGCGGATAGTTTTTTCGAGTAATTTTATATATTTTTCGGTAATCTCCCCATATTCGGTTTCTTTAGGATTATCAGTAATTAATTCCAAATCAATATGATAATAGCCCATTTTATCTTTAATAACCTGATAATAGAAGACCGGCAGGTTGTATTTTTTTGCAAAGTATTCTGCTCCGTATAGAATGCCGGAAGGTTGATTTAAAAATGAAGTAACATAACATTTGTCTGAGTGTGCCGGTGATTGATCTGTCAGCATCATATAAGAGGTTAAGACATGATTCAAATCCCGTTTTGCAAATTCATTCCTCACGGTGTCAGCAAATACCACTTCTGTACCATAACGGGTTCGGGCATAATTGATCATTTTTTCAAACACTTTATTTGAATTGGGAGCTCCGACACCGACTCCGTGATGCTTAAACTGACTGTTCAGACTCAATACCATCCATTCCCAGTTATTGTAGTGACTTGAAGTAAGAATAACACTTTTGCCCTCATCATAGAATTTATTAACCAATTCCGGATTGGTACAATAGTATCTTTTTTTAAGTGATTTTGGACTCATAGTCAGCATTTTTATCATTTCGGCTGCCAACTGTGCAATATGATGATAATTTTTTCTTTTTATTTCCAAAAGTTCTTCTTCCGATTTTTCAGGGAAAGAAAGTCGTAAATTCTTATCAATTACATCCTTGCGGTATTTAATCAGATAATTAATAATCAAATAAAAAGCATAAGAGATTCCGTAAAGCAAGGTAAGTGGCAATAAAGAAAGAGGATATAATACGAGCCGGAATAATAAACGAGTTCCCATTTTATATAATTAACTTAGATAATTCCAACAAATTTTCACATGAATAATCTGCAGCATCCAAAATTTCCTTATTTGTCAGAGGAAAGATGGATTTTATATAGGCAGTTTTCATTCCACATCTTTTACCGAAAAATAAGTCCGACAGTGAATCTCCGACCATAATTGACTTTTCAAAATCAATTTCCGGAAAATCATGCTTTGCCATTTCGGCCATTCCTGTATTAGGCTTACGGCAGTTGCAGTTATCAGTAGCAAGATG
>JAGVVH010000172.1 GCA_019135895.1 Bacteroidota bacterium
TTGGTTTCAGTTCTTCTTTCACTTCTTCAACAACAGGAATGTCTTCTATTACAACTGTTTTTTGAGATTCTTCAACAACTACAATAGGTTCCTCTTTCACTTCTTCAACCACTGCTGGTTCTTCTGGCACCTTAACATCTTCTATTGTTATAGTTGCTCTTTCTTCTAAGACAACTGTGTCCGGAATTGTTTCAGCAGCAACTTCAGAAATAGAAACATCTTCTGGAACGACTTCTTCTTTTACTTCCTCTATAACTATTGGTTTGAATGTTGACTTCTTACTCGATGTCCTTGGTTTCCTCTTAGATATCATATCCAACGTACCTCCTTAATAATAAAATTAATTTTTGAATTTTAGTAGGTTTAGTTGTGCTTGGTGCTTCTACATGTTTTTCTATTTTTTCAATAGTTTTCTCCAGTTCTTCCAAAGGTCTAACTTTCTTTCTGGTTGATGGTTTTTGTCCTTCCACTTTTGGCTTTATTGCTCTGGGTTTTCTTTCCTTTTTGATTTTAGGTTCACTTTTGCTCTTTAATGTAGTAGAAGTCATAATTAAACTTCCTCCTGAAAGTAAGATATTTTTTATTTAATATATATCTACAAAAGAAATCCTGCCGATAGATTTCTTCTGGTATTTAAAAATCTTATATAGAAATAATAATATAAAATGAAAGGAGATTACCATGTTAACATGTTCTATCTGCTGTGAAACCAGCGAAGTTAGAATGGTTAAAGTTAATATTGGTAAGGGAAGAACTCAAGAAATCCCTTACTGCAAAAGACATGCTGCTCATTTAGAACCAACATGTCAAACAGAACAAAAAGGTGACTGCAGTACATGCGGCGACAGGTACGATTAACATATTGGCAGGATCTTTAACTAGATCTTGCCGATATTTTTAAAGGAGAAAATTGATGGAATATACTAGCAAAGAAAAAGAAGTTATTTCTCAAATTGGAAAATTCTTTCTAGAACGCAATTTGAAAAAATCTGATAATGAAACAAAATTACACCAAGTTTATTTACAGACAAGAGAAGAGATTCAAGACTTGTGTATTACAAGAATTATATTCACATCAGATCAATCAATAGATATCTATTTGGGCCGACCAGGTTTACTTATCGGTAAGAAAGGAGAACAAATTGACGCTCTCTCAGAATACCTTAATAAGAAATATGGAATTAATAAAATCCAAATAAGGGAAGACAATTTGTTTATGTATTTGATTCCGAATGATTGGCCAGGATATTAATCATATTTTAACCGGCAAGATCTAATTTAAAGATCTTGCCGAATTTTTATATTCAAAGATTTTATATAGAAATAATATTAACATGTTACCGATAACAGTAAGTATCGGGGACCTCGCTGTGAGATGGATAACAGCGTGAGCCTATCGACGGGGCAAGAGGAGAAATCCGTCCAGCGGTACGAGCTTCGAAAGAAGTGGGTGCTAAAGCCGCATATATGTGGGGGCCGCGCCACCCTCACATTTTTATTTTCAAAGATTTCATATAGAAATATAACTATAATTTCTATATATCGCGCTTTTTTTCTGATATTCAAAGATTTTATATAGAAATAATAGTAGTGGACATAGCAATATGTCCCATGGGTGGTAGAGATTAAGTCGGTCTCTAGCCCTCCCCTAGCTTCAAGCGTAGGGGTGCTCGCCCCGCGTTTGAAGAAATGTTTAATCTATTAACTTCGGTTAATGGATTAGACATTTCTTCTTGTTTTTAAACTTTTCATATAGAAATATTATATTTAATATCAGAGCTATTAATGGCTCTGTTGAACTGGAAAGGAGACAAAAAATGATAATAAATATAATACTATTCGTTACAGGTACAGTCGTCCTTGCGGCGATATCTGGCGATCCGAATATGATTGGATTAGCCAGCGCATTGTTGGTAGCGGCTTCATATTAAATTAAAAATCCTCTTCGGAGGATTTTTCTTTTTTTACTAATTTCATATAGAAATAATATTTTAAAAAACTAAAGGAGAATATAATGAAATTCATATATTTGATAACTATTTTATTAATGCTCATAAGTTGTAGTGTAGAAAACGAAAATGTTAATAATATCAACCAACCAAATGGAACAATTGTTACAGATAATCGTGGACCACAATTAAGAACAATTGAAAATGAGCTATATAAAAAATTAAAGGAGGAGGCCGAGAATGAAGAAAAGAAAATTAAAACTGCACAAAAGAAAGATACCGTTAGAAATGGCTCTTATTCTCAGAAGTAAGCATTCTGTAAAAGAGAGCAAAAAAATCTATAATCGAAACAAAAAGTTCCCGTTTGATGATAATAAAAATAATTATCATCAAACGGATTTTTTATTCGACAACTTCATTGAGCTTGGTTTTAAAGTGATTAAGAGATTCTGCTCCAACTATACAATCTACAATTTCCCTATCTTTGAATAATAGGAAAGTTGGTAATTTATCTATTTTAAATTGATCGGCAAGATCTGCATCAGTGTCAACATCAATCTTTACAAAAGTAACTTGATTTTGGTATTCCTGTTCTAATTGTTCAATCATTGGATGAAGATCTTTACAAACTGAACACCAATCAGCACTAAATTGAACAAAAAAAGGTTTGTTTGTGGTGAAAATTGTTTCTGCAAACGTATCATGTGTTAGGTTGAGCATCTTGATCAATAACCTCCTCAGTTTGAACTACTTCTGCATCTGTTATCTCAATTAGTTTATCATATTCTTTTATTTGTTCTACATAATACTTAATTAATTCATCCCTTGTCATGTTTATATCCTTTTATAGAAATAAAAAACGTCTCTTGCCGATAAAATAATTATCGGCAAGATCATTTTTAATCGTTTGGAAGTAAATCTGAATTTTCATACAAATTCCCAATTTTTTCAAGTTCATCATATGTAAAACTTGCACCTGCCTCGTCATAGAATTCATCAAACCAATTTTCGGGATGTTTAAACTCTTCATCTAATTCATCTTGAGTATTAGTAAAATCTTTACTATTAGTTAATTGTTCAATTACAAATCCTGCTGATTGTTTATCAAAAGTTATAACCCCTATAATATAATTGCCATGACCACATCGATCAAATTTAACAAGATCTCCTTCCCAAAGCTCATTGTTATTTTTATCATGTTTTCCAATAAAATTCATCAATATGTCTTTTTCAGATATTTGAATAATTTTTACTATTCCTT
>JAGVVH010000566.1 GCA_019135895.1 Bacteroidota bacterium
TCAGATGGGATTATTGACCGCAAAAATTTTGAAGATGAAAATAGGATTAAAAAAATAATAACTTTGCAAATACAAAATGAACTTTTACCATACACACTTTTTGGGACATTACCAGCCGGCGACAGGAATGCTTATTAATCAACCACATTTTTTGTATCGCCGGATGACGGGGTGGTCAGAAATTCGTTGGACACAAATATAACACTCCTACGGAGCGTTGGAAAATCGTTGCGAATTCGTTGGCTACAAATATAACGCTGCGCTGCAGCGGATCGGATTGTCGTTGCAAATCATTGGGAGTTTATTCCTCGGCAATGTTCTGGCGAACTTGCCGACGGCAAAGATTCCTCGTCCTCGTTAAGGAAGAGGTGGCAGCCGGCGACAGGAATACTTGTAAATTAGCTACATTCTTTGTGTCGTCGGATGACGGAGAAGGTGATATCAATATAATACCTTATTATAAACATCTTTTCCAAATAACCCCAATTTGTTAATGATTAAAATTTTTTAATTTCTTCATTTTCTTTGAGCTGAAAAGAAAAAAAAGCAAAAGAAGCAATAACAAAAAATATTATTTATTGCTATATATAATTTTAAGATAAACAAAGAGTTATTTTCCGAATTTATAACAATACCCTACTTTTATCAATCCCTGAGTGCCGAACCCGACTTCAAAATTGGCAGCATTCTTTTTTCCGACACTTATTCCGAACAAGGCAATATGCAGAGAGGGAATTACCCAAAAATTACTTTTCTGATCATCGTCTATAAGCTCTTTATCTTCCAGATAAAAAGTTGCCCCGGCATACAGTGCACTGTACAGAGAAAGTTTTTCAAAACGTTTATAAGTAAAGCGATAACCGGCTTGTAAGACAAAATAGTGATCAGTACCGATTTGGATTTTACTCAAATGGAGTTCTCTTTTTCTGCACGCCCAAGAAGCGGTAATTCCCAGTGCATGCCGATGATTAAAATTATATTTATATTCAAATGAAAAGGCACCGATAAGGTAGGATTTGAGATAACGTCCATCTCCTCTATCCTGATAGTAATAGTGACCTAATAAATCGAAGTCAACCGGCCACGAATATTTATAAAAAATTCCGATCACAGGAAATGCTCCGGCCGAAATACCGATTTCATGTTTAGAAAAATCTTTTAAAGGAGAGGCATTTTCTTGTGCTGTCATCCTAAATGGAAACAAGAACAACAAAAATAAAAAATAAAAACCGGTTTTTTTCATAACGTTAATTTATTTAAAAACACTATTTATTTTAAAATTAGCTTTAATTATTCAAAAAGCTGATTGCAACTATCTTAAAACAAATATTCA
Source organism: Bacteroidota bacterium (assembly GCA_019135895.1). Classification (GTDB taxonomy): domain Bacteria; phylum Bacteroidota; class Bacteroidia; order Bacteroidales; family WCHB1-69; genus JAGVVH01. Next base: position 1,334 of record JAGVVH010000566.1, read on the forward strand.
ATTCCCATAAATAAAAAGTTATTTCCCGAATTTATAACAATACCCTACTTTTATCAATCCCTGAGTGCCGAACCCGACTTCAAAATTGGCAGCATTCTTTTTCCCGACACTTATTCCAAACAAAGCTATATGCATAGAGGGATATACCCAAAAATTGCTTTTCTGATCATCGTTCATAAGCTCTTTATCCTGCAAGTAAAAAGTTGCCCCGGCATACAGTGCACTGTAAAGAGAAAGTTTTTCAAAACGTTTATAAGTAAAACGATAACCGGCTTGTAAATCAAAATAATTATCGATTGCAGTTTTAGTTTCTTCCAAATAGTCCTCAATTTTTCTGCACGCCCAAGAAGCGGTAATTCCCAGTGCATGCCGATGATTAAAATTATATTTATATTCTATTGAAAAGACTCCGATAAGGTATGTTTTAGTTCCACCTACGTTAGAATAATGACCTAAGAGTGTATTGTCCACAGTAGTATGCACATACGAATTTCCAATAAAGGGTTCATATTTATAAAAAATCCCGATCACGGGAAATGCCCCGGCAGAAATACCGATTTCATGTTTAGAAAAATCTTTTAAAGGAGAAGTACTTTCTTGTGCTGCCATCCTAATTGGAAACAAGAACAACAGTAATAAAAAATAAAAACCGGTTTTTTTCATAACGTTAATTTATTTAAAAACACAATTTATTTTAAAATTAGCTTTAATTATTCAAAAAGCTGATTGCAGATATCTTAAAACAAATATTCAATTCCCATAAAAACAGAATTGCTTTTTTCGGCGTAAAAGTAATAAAAAACTTATTCCAAAAATTACATTTAACAATTTTGAGAAAAAATTAGGAATGAGATCGTAGAGACGTCGCACGTCTCTACTTGCTGCCATACCTATGGGCGCATTCCTTCCGGAATGCAAAAGGTGTTTTGCGAAATCTCTATGCTACCAAGCTGTATTCCCTTCCGGGAATAAACTTGCGATTATCTCTTCTGCTACGTCTTTCTCGGTAAGTTCGCAGAACATTGCCGACGGCAAAGATTGAGGCTGTCTCAAAACCCAACAGAACTAAAATTGTATTTTTCTTGTTTTCAAGTATTATTTGCCCATGATGTTTGGAAAAAGTTTTCTTTCTTATAAGATTTATCAAAAATTACCAATAATTGGGAAAATGCCTTAAAAATGATAAAAATGGAATAAATAGTGAGTTATATAATGTATAGGGCGTTGCTTTAAATGAGATATTCCCTTTTCACTTAACAAATAACTTAGAACCCATTTTTTCAGTTTTCTAAGTTTATGGCTTATTTCTATGATTCGATTGTTTTGACTCTTATGGCACATCCCTCGAATAGGACATCCAATGCAATTTTGTGCCTGATACTTATATATTGTTCGTTCATAACCGTTATCTGTTTTCTCTTTACAGACACGAATAAGGGTCATCTTTTGTCCCATCGGACAGTAATAACAGTCTTGTTCCTCATTGTAATAAAGATTGTCTACATGAAAAGGTGGCTTTGCCTTTTCTTTTAATCGTTGCTCTTTATCAAAGTAATTGTACTTTACATAGGCTTCAATATCTTCTTTACGTAGAAACTCGTAGTTCTCTTCTGAACCATAACCGGCATCAGCAGTTAGTTCCTTTGGGTAATATCCGTATTGTTCTTTAAAGGATTTTAAATGAGCTCCAAGAGTTCCTATATCTGCCGCGTTTTGATGAATAGTATAGTTGGTGATAATTTGATTTGATGTGCTTATCTGAACATTATATGCCGGTTTTAACTCCCCTTTGCCCAAATGGTCTTCCTTCATACGCATAAATTTCCTTCATACGCATAAATGTTGCATCGGGATCGGTCTTTGAAAAACTATTTCGCTTATCTAAAATATCTTCCTGCTCTTGGTACTGTTCTATCTTTTTTGACATGCTTCGCTTTGCTTCTTTAACTTTTTTTTTTATCTTTTCATCCACCTCTTTCCCAACCAAAGCTTTATCAATGCTATTAATTGTCTTTTGTACTTCTTCGGGATTTAATTTTTCAAAGCTCGTGGGCGTTGTATCTTTAAGTTCTTCTTTTGCAATTGATTCTGCGTAATTCCATAATTCCTCTAATTGTTGGTGTAAGTTTTGTTTGTATCTTTTTACGTTCTTCCCCCATACAAATGTATAACGATTTGCATTCGCCTCAATC
>JAGVVH010000182.1 GCA_019135895.1 Bacteroidota bacterium
CATTTGACTTGAATATCTTGATTTCTGATCCGGACATCACTCTTTTTTTCAAAAGTAGTCAAAACAAAGATGTGCAGGTGGCTTTTAATGCACGGTAACGTTCGGCGGTATGTGCATGTTGGCGCAGAGTCGCGGTGGCGCGTGTTTTTGCACTCGTGGTGCGATGCAGGATTATGATGTTGTTTTGTTTATTATCGCGTTGGCAAAAACCGTGACACCAGGAGGGGGCCCCCGGCGGGAGCCGGGGCAGGCCGCACCGCCGACCACTTGACAGTCCTCTTTAGCCAGAAAGTTCTCGCGGTGCGGAAAGCCAATTGCATATACCGACCTGTTGTGTGCCGTAATTAGTATATTTTGTCTTCCCTTAACCCATTTCTGGTAATCCATGTCAAATATTCATTACCTAGTTCTGTAATTCTAACATTATTATCAGGGTTCTTAACAATTAGGTATCTTCCGTATAAGAAAGCAAGATATTGATCGCCATTCCATTCTTTAAAAGTCTCAGGGAATCTGTTCTTAACATTTAAGAAATGAGCGAATACCTCAGCTTCAGATATACCATCTGGCAATTTATTCAACTCTTTCAAAAGAAAGATTTGACTTCCAAAAATTACAGAGTGAATTCTTTCAAATTCAAGTAATAATTGGGTTCCTGCAAGATGCCTTAGCAATACAACCGCAGCATCATCCTTGACATTAAGGCCTCTATTTTGTAGTTCTTCCCTTATCTTGCTTTCCAAGTCAGTTATCACACGTGAGGTTCCTATTCTATCCAGTAATTCTTTGACATTTCCTATGGTAGTAGGTTTTTCTGATTGACTATTTTTTGGCTCTTCAGAGTAATAGTCACCATAGACATTTGTATTTTGCTGTCTTTGATTTTGACTATTTGAGAAAGAAACTAATTGATTGATGAGTTCTGCATTTCGTCTTTCGAGAGATTTATTCTCTACTTTTTCTGCTTCATATGCTCGACTAATTGAAATCAATTTGCCAAGCGAGAAACTATCGAAAGACTCGGCTAAAACTAAAATCAGAAGCATGCCAAGAAGTATGAGGATTCCTCCTTTCAGCTCTCCAATTGGCTCAATGAAGATAAAACTATACCCAATCATCAATGCAAGTCCAATACTTAAAAGGACAAGAAGTATCCTAACAAAATAGTTTGGCTTCTTTTGTGGCTCTGTTGTCATTTTGTTCTGTTTTTGATTTATTCGGATTTGAGATATTATGGCACACAACGTTCGGCGGTATGTGGCGTTGCCTCAGAGTCGCGGTGGCGCGTGTTTTTGCACTCGTGGTGCGATGAAGGGTTATGCGGTTATTACTTTGTTCTCGCGTTGGCAAAAACCGTGACACCACTAGGGGGTCCCCGGCGGGAGCCGGGGCGGGCCGTGGCGCCAGCCACAAAACCGCCTCTTTAGTTACTCAATTGTTGCGACACGGAGAGGCAATGACATATACCGACCTGTTAGCGGCAGTATTAATTCATAAAGTGTTGCTTTGTTGTAGGCCTTTTAAATGGATTGTCAAAGAAACGTTCGACCATTTGATTGAACAAAGCATATTCTTCTCTAAGCATAAAATGAGTTGCACCCGGCATAATTAACAGATGCGCATTAGGAATATGATGATAAATATCTAAAATGTGCTCCAGCTTAATAGCATCCTCATCTCCAGCCATAATTAATACTTGAGCTTTAATCTTTGATAATTCATCACTGTTAAGATTTGGATATTTTGCCATAAGATCTACTTGTGACCTTTGTCTAATGGCCATATAACTAGTATCATTTACATTAAATGACTTTAAAGCTATATCCAAAAGATTCAATTCCCAATCATAGAAAGCAGAGGAGTCTGGCTTAATATTTGGACCAGCTGCAGCTACCTTTTTGACTTTTTTAGGATAATTCATTGCTAATAGAAGTCCAACAATTGCTCCATCACTTTGTCCGATAATATAGGCGGAATCAATTTTCAATTGATCCAGCAATTCATTGTAATCATCAGTCAACAAATCATAAGTCAATGGTTTTGATCCATTTTCTGATTTACCGTGATATCTACTGTCGGCTACTATAATGAAATACTTATCCTTGAAGTGTTCAATTTGGCATCTACCTGAAAATATTGATCCACCATTACCATGGATAATAAGGATAGGTTGTTTGGACGGATCGCCGTACATTTCGTAATACATCCGTATCCCATTTATAACTAGATATTTACCAACAGTTGGATTGTCACCGTAGTTTTGGGAATAGTAGCACTCATTCTGCCCAGTTATTTCTTGGCAGAAGCTTAAAAGGACAAACAGAAGACTAAGCGAATAGACCACCGGTTTCATAGTAATTGAATTTCTAGTAATCAAAGTTAGGTCCCAGGCATACCGATGTCAAGTTTTTTTGGGGCAAAGTTTCAATATGTTCGTTAAGGGAGATACTTTACAAAGTTTAAGGGACATGCTTTACACTAGATTAGAGCATAACCTTGTTACTTGTTGTTTTTTTCTTATATCATTTTCATTAAAGTAACCTCTCATAGATCCGTTTTTTGTAACGTTCATCACTTTCATGTGTTCAGGATAGTGATACTCTCTTATTCGCTCCGGGAATGGGATTTTTGAGCGGGTATGCACACTCGCTGGAGTCTCCATATTCAGGGCTTCGTGAGGTTTTAAGTTATTATATTCTTCTACAAAAGCATTTAATTTACATTGTTGTGACTTCATGTCATTTGCCGATGGCTTAGCACAGGCAGCTTTTAAGTCGCGGTGCATTCTCTCATGTCTTCCGTTTTGCTCAGGGTGAGCTGGATCCGAGAACACTGGTAATATACCCAGGTCTATAAACCAGAATGATAATTTGGAAAATCGCTGAACCGATGTAATAGCGCCAAAAGGAGAGCCATTGTCGGTATGTATTTGTTTGGGCAACCCATACCTTCTAAACACCCTGGTAAATTCTGTTTTTACTGACTTAAAATTCTCGCTGATGTGTGCTTTTGCCGTAAAGAGGAACCTGCTTTTAGAGTCTGCTATGGTTAAAGCGTGACAGTACTTCAGATTACCCATTTTGAACTTTCCCTTGTAGTCTGCACTCCAGACCTGATTACACTCCTGGGGGTCATAGATAGGGTATAGAGGCTTGACACGTCGTATTCTTCTTTGTGGGCAAACCAGACCGTTTCTGGAAAGGATATTGTGTATAGTTGTTACTGATGGAATTTGATTTTCTGTAAAGTAGTTCAACAATAGTATACGGATCTTCTTTGCACCCCATCGATGATGTAGACCTTTTAGCTTCAATATTTTTAACTCAATCTCTTCTTTGGTTTTGTTAGGGTGATTGCGTGGGGCTTTAGACTTCTCTAATAACCCTTCTATACCGTATTTCTCATACTTGCTGAT
>JAGVVH010000047.1 GCA_019135895.1 Bacteroidota bacterium
AATTAGGTTATATTCAAGAATAAATTCGGGTAATCATACTCCGACTTTAATTTCTAATAATGAATTATCCAACAAAACACCATCTCTCATTGCAGAGCAGAAAAATGAAACATTTAGGGATGAGCAAATAAATGATAAACATCGATGTTCCGATGAAATATTGAATGAGATCACAAAATGCTGTCTTGGTTGCCCTAAATTATCCAGTATTCTAAACAAGAACGATAGCAAGTTTAATATTACACAATAAAATGTTGATGGACGAAGTCATCTTGACAGAAGGTTTAAAGATTAGCACGAGTCAAGACTCCTTCATGAACTGATTATATTTTGAATTCGACATGCCATGCGCCATTTAAATCATAAATTCTTAATGCCTGATAACCATTTGATAATTGTGAGCAGTTCATTACAAATTAATCAATATAGTTTAAGATATCAGGTTGACATTGCAAGCAACAATGAATATTTGAAACGGTTATTTTCACCATACGGCGACTTCTTCCCTTCTAAAAAGTCAGGTTAATGGTTGTAATTTAGAAGCTAGTAATTCAAGGTAACGTTGAAATGCTTGCATTATAAAAGGAAATAATAGATTCTCCATTCTAACCACCTTGTGGACTTTTCACGTATTCATCCGAAGCAATAAGGAGGATTTTTATGGGAAATGAATATTGGAGAATGCTTGAACCAAAAGTTAAAGCATTTTGGAAACCTGGTGAAGACATTATCTGCACACGAGTTTTCAGAAGGTCTAATAATGAATGCTATATATGCGGAAACACTCACATAGAACGGCATCATGTTCTTCTTAATTCCATATCCAACAAGACTATTGATGTTGAGCTTTGCTGTGTAATCAATATCAAAAAAAAATTGGAATCGTTGGGCTATAATCAAAAAATCCTTTTTTTTGAAAAATATACTGAAGAAGCGGATCATTTGAACAACCAATATAAGGGCACAGCTCAAGTAGTGATGTTTCATTCCATTGAAGACATTAATAAACTATTATCGAAACCAGAACATCTTTCTTATAAGCAGGTTAGAGCTATCTTAGACCACACTGTTAAATTCGAGGACAGTGTGAGATCAGAACTTTTTCATGCCGCTCTCGATATCTATCTAGAAAGGAAATACTACATTTACGAAGGTTTAGAAGAACATGAAAAAACCGGGAATGTTGAAGTGGACATAGAAAAATATTTTCGAGAAGAATGGGAAAGGGTCAAAACTGAAGAAGCATTATATCAAGAAAAGGTCTTACATAATTTATATTATGACCCTGAAGGATAATTATTGTTCCACATAGAAGTTCTTATTATAAGGGTTCAGATTATTGACTGAATATAGAAGATACTTCATGCATTGGGGAATAAATAATGGATGACGTAGATATTTATAAAATTTATCTTTTGGATAAAATTATTCGCAGTCAGACTTCGTGGTCTAAGTTCAAGACGTACTATCTAAGCGATATACTTCCAAGAATTGTGAAAGGTGATATTCCACAGAATAAATTGTGGGTAGATGTTTCAGCATTAGAAGTTATTGTATCCGAGTTACGAAGTAGACTTACAACAAGTGAAATGTATCAATTGCCGAAGATGGTTGAACAGCTACTTCCCGGTGGATCTCAATCATATTTACGATCTCATCCCAAAGTCCTTGAACTTATAAAACAGGAAGAAGCGCTTTTATTGCGTGCTACAAAGAAGGAGGCGCTCATTGAGCGCATGAAATCGATTATGATTTCAAATATTTCAACTGTTGATGAATGCTTCAGGAATGACGCAGATAATGAACTTTTATCAGATATCGAGTATGAACAACTGAAAACTCCCTTCCTAATAGAGAACCAACGAAAGTTAAAGCAAGAGCTTATCGAGCGATTAAAATCGGTTCTCTGTTCAGATTATCTTGCTGCTGATGATTGTCTTAAAAATGATCCGGATCGAGGATTGTTGTCTGACGATGAATATCAACAATTGAAAGTTTCTTTCATCAAAGAACAAGAACGTTTGAAAAAAGAGAAGCAGCCTAATATTGCATGCCTAACTACAAATGCAACCGAACCTCAAGAATTATCAGATTTTGGGGTAAAAAAAGACATACATTCCATCTTTTCAGAAGCGGAGAATAAGATTCTTCAAACGATGATGGAAGTCCTGACACGAAACTTCGAAAAATCTGCTGTTGACAGCCTGTATCGTGAGTTCTTGGAAGAACTAGCGCTAGGAGGTAAGAAGTAATTATGCAAGTGTATCCCGAAAAATACGAACAACTAGAACTATCGGTGGACGAAAAGTCGTTCCTGCGGACAATTGAACGGGCATTTTCTGAAGAAGAAATGGCCTATTTCGTTTTGCACATTAACCCTCGCAAGAAGGATTACAGCGCAGGGAAACCTGAACTGTTCAACCTGTTGCTCATTAATAAGGGAATAATCTTGTTCCGCTTTATAAATGTCTCAGAAGTCTCTCCTGCGATTACGAACGTCAAAGCACTCGGTAACCCCATCGTTTATGATATGGTTGTCGCTGACATTACTAAACGACTGGAACAAAGTCGTTATCTTACCGACGGGACTAACAAGCTGTGTTTCTCATTGAATGTCTGTTTTGTCCTGCCGAAGATAGAATCTCTGCAAATCATGAGAGCGGTTACCGATGACGAGAGTGAATTCTGCAGGAATCACCTTATCTTTAGGGACACCATCATGAAGATGAGACGAGATGGGTCGAGTATTATCAAGGACTATTTGAAAGATTCTGTAGAACTCCAAGAAGAAATTGTTGACTATGTGTTTCAGAGGCTTTGCCCTGAGATAACTATTCCTCGTAAATTCATCTTAAATGAACATTGTGCGGTAGCAGGTGTGAATGGCGATTTGGAAAATTCAGATAGAGCTGTTAAGTCATATAGGCTGGACAGCAAGCAAATAGATATCATCAACAGGATAGCTAAGGGTAACCAGCTTATACTGGCGTGTGCGGGAAGCGGCAAAAGTGTTCTACTAATCTCAAAATGCTTTAAACTAGCGAGCCTCAATCCGGCCGAAAACTTTCTCATTACTTGTTACAATCGAAATTTAAAAAATTATTACCAATGGGCAATAGCTCAAGCTGGGTTCTCAAATATAAATGTGCAATGCTCTACGTTCTTTGGTTTGTGTAGGCAATTATTGGAGAGCAGCGGCTTACCCGTTCCCTTTGGAAAGCAGAATAATTCCTATTATGATGGGTTATTTGCGTTGGTGAACAAAGCACTAGCACAAAATAGAATCAAGAATAGGTATTACGGAATATTCATCGATGAGGTGCAGATATTCAGACCTGAATGGTATAGATTCTGCTTCAACTTGCTCAAGAGCAAGAATGCGGACGACCACTATTTCGTCATAGCAGGGGATAAGTCTCAAGATATAAAAAATAATATAAGGCATGGAAAGGCCCCATGGCAAGGTGGCGGTTCTGTTTATCCTGAATATAGAGGTAAGACCTTGCCCATTGAAATAAACTACCGCAACTCAAAACCGATAAATGACGCCATTGACAGTTATGTGGCGGCTTCCAAACAACTAGCATTGCGGTTAAATATAGATCTGACATCCGACCCAGAGTTGTTTTTGAGAGGTACAGCTTATCGGAGTGGGAACAAACCGACGCTGGTAGAATTAGCTAATTTCAGCAATGAAGGTGAAACGAACGCAATTGGTGATGCCATTAAGAATCTAATTGAGACGAAAGGTCTCAGCGAGGTTGATATAGCAATAATCCTCTACAATGAAAATGCATATACGACAAGTGGATGGGAATCAAGCTACTACAAGCTTAGTCCGGGTATTATTCAATACTTTAACAGGCAAGGCTGGGAGGATCCTGCGTTTCTAAAGCAAGGATATGACGCAGGGGTAACCTATGGGTCTCGCCGTGGAGTTACTGTAACTTCGATTGAAGGTTCGTTGGGACTTGACTTCAGAGCCGTTGTATTAGCGGGTTTGCGCCCGCTAGGAACGCATGAAAAGGCGAGGCTGATGGAGGATTTTGAAAATTTGTCATTTGAACAATTAACCGAAAAGCGAGAAGCATTTAGGAAGAACGTCAACTTTCTTTACACAGGCTGCACAAGGGCAAAGGATGAGCTGACGATTATCCTTTCAGCTCCAAGGGGAGGGTCAATATATTTGGATTTGCTCAGAGATTCCATGGGAGGCGCTGTGAAATGAGGACATACGATGACAAGACCAAAGGCATCAGCGAATCAAATGGTCGGTTCATACTCCCTGTATTCACGCCTTGTGACGAAGCAATATTCAAGGCAAGCTACATCATCGCATCCAACATTAAGTGCAATGGAAAGATAACCGCTCTCTTTGACATGACTGTACTGGGCAATCTGGAAGCCGCTGAATTGGAGGTTAAGGGAAGGTTCATTTGTACTGGCAAATGTGAGGTCAGCGGTGCAATTATTGTTCAGAATGACATATGGGTAGAAGACATAAGAGCCAAAAGCATCGAGACCCATGATCGAATAATAGCGCAGGAGATAGGTACTAGCACACTCAATGCTGATGGAAACATCATTGTTGGGAAAATTCTCGCTGTCGAAAAGTTAGCAAAAAGCGCAAAGAACATTCTGTGTGGCGAGACTGCTTATGGTGCAGGCGAAGTTGCCGCTAATGTAGTTATAACCGGTGAGCCGATTGACTTGGATAAGGGATTGGAAGCAGTGATTGCTAATCGATATTTGCATGCTCCGACTACTACGGCTTCGGCAAGCACAGTAGTGCCCACAGTTGATATAATTTCGCAAAAGACTACCGAATTAATTAAAACAGGTAATTGGTTTGCATACCTTGAATTGCTCACTAAGTCGGCAATTTGCGAAGAAGATATGTTAAAGTTTAAACGATGGAGCGAAATCTTATCGGAAGCCGACAATATTATCCGAAATGGAATTGACCGCTGTAAAAATGTAGGGATCCTCATTTGGGTTACAGAGATTGCTAAATCCAATTACTTCGTGGATTGGTCTACTACAGATATGCTATTCGACGCCCTTAACATACACTTTGCAAAATTGGTTCAGAGTGATAAGTCAAACATCACTTGCTTAATAAAAAACTTCCGTGAATGGCTACAAGCCCTTTATGTTCTAAATCGATTCGGAAAATCAATGGACACTGCGGTCCGCGATTTAGCCTTCGAATTAATTTATTCAAACCTCGGACTAAAAGCAAAGTTCGTATCTGATAGACTTAATGAAAAAAGGTGGACAGTACATGGCTAATAACAGAGAGGTTCTCGCAAAGAACATAATTGATAGATTTATAGCAGCGGTTTCAGGCACGGACAAAGAACAATGGGTGTTTCATAGCCCTGAAGATCGCATATATGTTGGTAAACTATCGCCTCAGAGCACATCTGACGAATTATCATCAAGTGTGTTGATTAAGCAAATAAGCTTAGATTTTCGCATACCCAAAAAAGATATTAACGTTGCCGAAATTACTATATATCCACAAGGCATTTTCTTCTTCAGGGTGTTGCCGACGCTTGAACAGCAGCGTGAGTATTTCCTCAAGAACGCCATTCAGACTTTCGGTGTCACTTATACGGACTTTTCAGTTCTTGCATCCGCATACAACAACAATTCCTTAACGCAAGAGTTAAGAGACCACAAGGTTCAACTATTGCCGGTCTATGAGAAGATTGCTATTAACAGGAACAACAATAGCCTTTCCTTAAAACTGACTGACATTTACGATCAGAAATTCGATTGTGGTAGCATACAGTCAGACTCGCCCTTCTATCAAGAAATCAAACGACAAGTCGAGAACTTGTGCGCTGAAGCTAAACAACGGTTAAACATCATGCCGTGTCAATTTCGTGACAAGCTGAAGATTGATGATTTGCTCACTGAAAAGTCATGGAAAAAGTACAAAGAAAGGCAAATTCAACGTGAAGAGTTTGATATGTTCTTGCGATTTGACTTCTCCGTGACCGTGGACCTGAAAGGTAGCGGGGATTACTTGAATGTTACCGTTGCTCTCATCAACGAGACGCCATGGGGTGACGAGAGCGGGGGTTATGGACAAGCAGCGGCCAAGACGGACAAATACAGAATAAGCACTCTTTTTAACTCCGGTCTAAAGGTGCAGTGCAGGAACACAAAGTTCGTGCCGATAGAATTAGACTACTTTGCAGATGATTATAAGTACGATAGGTTCGTCTACGCCCTTGGGAACAACTGCAATGTTAATTATAATGAAGAAACAATGGAAATTCAGACGACTCACGTGCCGTATTATGTTCAATATCGACTTAAGACGAATGATAGCATGGCGATTAAGTTTGATGACTTGATTTCTAAACCTGTTCCGACACTGAACAATATACTGACTCAAATGCAAGCTGAACTTGCTCATTGGCAAGCAGATTATGATAGCCGCAAGAGTTCGCTAACAGCAAAAGGTTTACACCAATTCAAAAAGGAAATATCCTCCTTCAGTGTAGAGTTAAGAAGATTCAGTACAGGTATTGAATTGCTCAGCAAGTATAATATGCTACGAGATGCTTTTTGCTACATGAACCAAGCTTTCAAGGATTCGGCGAAAAATTATGACAGTTGGCGATTGTTCCAGATTGTGTTCATAGTATCACTGATACTTGATATTGCAGCGCATGAGCCTGACTTGATGCTGGACGACGATATTAAGAGCAAAACCAAGACGGATGATGTTGACATCCTGTATTTCCCTACCGGTGGTGGAAAAACGGAAGCTTTCTTGGGCATCATGGTGTTTAACTTGCTCTTTGACAGAATCAGGGGCAAAGATCATGGTGTAACTGCAATGCTGAAGTACCCATTGCGTTTGCTTTCAGTTCAGCAAGTTCAACGTGTATCAAATATACTTGCCGCCGCCGAAGTGATTCGTAGAGAAAGAATCAAAATTGGCAGTCCGTTTAGCCTTGGCTACTTCGTAGGCGAAGGCAACACACCAAACCGCATTGATAAAGACCTTCAAAAAACCCTTTTGGAGTTGTCATTGGATGAACTTGACGCAAGGTATCGTCTTGTTGACGTTTGCCCGTTTTGCAGAGAGGAAACGGTTCATGTGTCATATGACAGCATGTCAAACTCTCTGAAACATATATGCAGAAAGGAGGGTTGTTCTTCCGGTGGGACAATTCCGCTCTATATGGTGGATAATGACATCTATCGTTATTTACCGAGCGTAATCATTTCGACGGTCGATAAAATGACGGCAATTGGTCTCAACTCAAATTTCCACAATATTGTTTATGGAGCAGAATATGAATGCCCCATTCACGGGTTTACAGGAAAAACACGATGTATGGAGTATGGTTGTCAAAGTGACCCCGATGATTTTAGGAAGGCTTCAATGAAAGACCCTGCGCCAACTCTTTTGATTCAGGATGAGTTGCACTTAATTAAAGAGTCTCTTGGAGCGTATGACTCCCATTACGAGACTTTACTCGAATACTTCATTAAACACTTATCGGGTTGCAACAGAGGTATTAAGGTCATCGGCGCGACGGCGACTATTTCTGCCTACGCTGAACAAGCAAAACACCTGTACTGGAAGAATGCCATACGTTTTCCTGCCGCTTCACCATATCTCGACCGCAATTTTTACTCATATATTGACAAAAGGGATATTGGGAGAATCATTGTCGGATATGCTCCATTTGGCAAGGCAATTGTTAACAGCGTAGCCTATGCTCTACAGTATCTTAGGAAAGTGATATGGAGCCTTTATCAGAGCCCGCAAGACGTTCTTGCTTTTTCGGGAATCAGTATTGAAGGATCCATCGAACAGCAAGAAGCGGAAGTTCGTCGACTAATGGAAGAATACTGGATAATTCTTGAGTATAACAATGTCAAACTAGAAAGTAACCGTGTACTGCAAGCTATTGACGACCCTATCAATACGGAACTAATTGATGAGGGAGTTAAACCGCTGATTGCCACAAAAATGACAGGAGATGATACTTTTCAAGAAGTGCGAACAACGCTCTCAACCATTGAACACGCTGAAAGTATGATCGACGGTATAGATTTCAACATGATTGCAGCCACCAGCATGATTTCTCACGGCGTGGATGCTGATAGGTTCAACCTTATGCTGTTCTATGGAATCCCAGGTAACACTGCAGAGTATATTCAGGCATACTCACGTGTTGGCAGAAAACACACCGGTGTGGTTATTGATATAATGCGCCCTTCTCGTGAGAAAGACAAGAGCTATCTTAAAAACTTCATTAAGTTCCATGAGTACAAGGATATTCTTGTAGATTCAGTTTCTATTAACCGTTGGGCGACAAAAAGTGTTGAGAATACTCTGCCGGGTATTCTCGCTGGCTTAATACTCAATCACTACCTTTATATTTTGAAACACACTACAGGTATGAATGATGTCAGAAAGTATTCAAACCTAAAGGCGGCTCTGCAAGCAGACAAGATTACCGCTGACGAACTGAAGGTTCATGCCTATCGCATTTACAAATGCTCAGATATTGATAGCTCTATTGGAAAACTTTACAAGCAGACTATTGACAAAATGATTGATTCGCTTATTGACAGTTTAAAAAATGGTTCGTTTGACGCAAATATGTACCTCACAGAAGTATTTAACAAGAGCTACTTCCATGTGATGACGAGTCTACGAGATACAGACAGACAACTTATAGTTGAGATGAGATAGGGGGAAGTGTAATGGCTGCAGACAAGAACATCATGCACCGTGGCGTTCATCAAGCCTTATATAAGTATCTTCCCGGAAGTTGGGTAGATTTCACCCCAAGTGGCGGTGGAATTAACTACGCCGTTCATGTTGACCGTTGGAACAGCGTTCAATTGACAGGCATAAACAGTAAAAGGCTCCTTCGCATAGTTAATCAGAGGCTACAAGAATTTAAAGGCTGCAGCCCTCAGGGAAACGCCTCTGTTGTTGACTTCTCGTCGGTCATTAACGACGAAAACTATTATGTTTTAACGCCAAAGGTGAGTGAGCAGGAGCGCGCTATAGTCACTTCTGTAAAACCATGGGTATTCGTTTGTAATTCTTGTGGGCATGTGCGCCAGTATGGCAGCTATGATGAGTTCAAGCGCAATGAATATAGGCCTTGCGATGAATGCGGGAAACACATGACGCAGCTTAAAATGATTCGCTTTTGCAGATGCGGTTATGCCGATGGCATCTTTGTGCCAAAATGCGTAAACAGGGAACACGGCACGAAATATATGACTAGACGTGGCAGTGGTGTAGATTTTGTCTGCAAGAAGTGTGGTAAAAGGGCATCATTGCCTTTTTACTGCCCAGAATGCAACGGAAAACTAAACATCAAGGCGGCTCTCGACTCGTCTCATTATATTCCATTTACCCTACCCCTCATAGACTTATTGGATAAGCGTAAGGATGTGTTCTTAGACAACGAAGAAGAAGGTCGCGGTGAAAAGGTTGTACTTGCACAATATTTAGGACTGATAACTCAAGAAGAATATTCCGCGATTATTGAGAAAGGCAAGATTACACGAGAAGATGAGTATGAATCTACTTTACAAAAGGAAGCGGACGCACTCAGACAGGGAGGATTGGACGAAACAATGATTGCCATGGTTTTGGATGCCAAAAGGCGGACAAACCCAAGTGGAAAAATATTCAGAGCTATAGAAATGGTCGCGCAAGGGCTTTCCGTCGTGAGCAACGACGGCATTAAGCCGACAGCAGAAGAAATTCTCGAATATGACGAACTGGTTCATGCGAAAGTCGTTCTGTCTCTTGAAGAAGCTGAAAGAGATGCAGAAATTGTCAATGACGGTATTAAGCCTGATTATATAAGTATCGCTAAAATGCTGGGATTTTCAAATGTGCAAATCTGCTCCGGCGTCCCCATCGTGTTTGCGGCATATGGATATACACGTAAAGACCGAAGCGGTGATGGCGTCAGACTGCACGGATTCCCTCAAGAGATGGAAAAGAAGAACATTTACGCGACCCGCCTCGAAACGGAAGGTGTGCTGTTTGAAATCGACCGCCGCAAGGTGCTGAACTGGCTATTAATAAACCAATTAATCCGGAATGAGGACTTGCCACAAGATATGAGCGATTACGGTGTAAAGATGTGGTTTTTAGACCGTATCCGCCTTGATAGAATTACCCCCTTTACTGCCATTGAAGAAACCGACAATTATGGAGAGATAACCAAAAAAGTATACACACTGATACATAGTATTTCCCACGCCATGATAAACGAGGCGTCCGAAATATGCGGTTTGGACAAAAGCTCACTATCAGAATATATTCTAGCAAACATCCCTGCAGTATTTGTTTACTGTTCAAGCTCTCAGGGTTTCAATATGGGAGCATTGTACAGTGCATTCCAGTCACATCTAGATCGCTGGCTGAAACATGCGAGAGTGATGTCGAAAAAGTGCATTTTCGATCCCATCTGCATCGATAAGGAGAAAGCGTGTGCCGGATGTCTCTTTTTAAATGAGGTGTCCTGTCAACACTTCAATAAAGATTTAGACAGAGGATATCTTTGTGGATATTTCGATAAGCAAAATCAACAAAAGCTGAAAGGCTTCTGGGAGGATTGATTATGGCTATCATGCACCCTACTCAAATTCCTGAAGCTTACCACGCCTACTCGGAGGTGAAGTTTTTCAATGCCTGCAAAGAGCAATTGTCTGAAAAGTACCACGTATTCTATTCAGTACGTTGGTACTCCTCGATCAATGGCGTGAGAGAAGACAGTGAATGCGACTTCCTTATCTTCAACCCTGACTATGGGTTCATTTGCGTTGAGGTTAAAGGAGGCACGGGAATACGAGTAGAGGACGGTGTGTGGTATTTAATCGATCATGATGACGAGAGGAAACTCAAGCGTTCGCCTTATGACCAAGCAGAACAGAGCATGCGTTTTTTCAAAAAGTATTACGAAGATGAGATGGAAACGCAGTTCCATGGGGTATATGGGTGTGCAGTCGCTTATCCGAACTACTTCATCAATAAACCAATAGCAATTAGCTCTCCGATGGAAACCACTATTGACTTGACGGCAATGAGTGATTTGCAAAAACGAGTGACAGAAATATTTCGATACTTCTCCAGTCAATGGCGCAAAGGTTCATCGTTTCTATCACCCGACAGTCAGCGAAAGTTTATTAGTGTCATCAACAAGAGGATAGCCCTATCGATTTCTGCAGGTGCTTTGATTCAAGACAAGGAACGAGAGTTGCTCGAAATCAACCGGACACAAGATACAGTCATTGACCTGTTGTCTCACTACCCAAAGGCTTTCATAGTTGGCGGTGCTGGCACGGGCAAAACATGGATAGGCATTAAGAAGATTATCCGTTGTGTGCAAGGTGGTGGTAAAGCCCTTTATCTTTGCTACAACAAGGCTTTAGCTGAAACCGTCAAAGAGTTTACCGACGTTCGTGCCGATTGCTACAACATTGATGCCTTTGCTTATTCGGTTCTTAAAGATAAGGCTTTGTCTGCGCCGGAACACGAAGGCTGCAAAAACTATAGCAGTCTTATCAGCGATGTTTCCAATCTCACGAAGTATGACTTAGTGGTGATTGACGAAGGACAGGATTTTACCGAAGACTGGGCTTTCATGGCCAATCTACTTCTGAAAGATTCCGGATCACTCTACGTGTTTTATGACGAAAACCAGAACATTTTCAGACGTAATTTCGGCGAGAAATTTTTCATTGATAATCCGCCGTTTGTACTGAGGTACAACATCAGAAACACTGCCAATATTTACAGATACACCCAAGAACACACAAACTTGGGATTGGACACAATTGCAAACCAAATTGAAGGAGTCGAACCTGATTATCGTAGTTTCAGCAGAAAACAACAAGCCATTGCTTTCGTAGACTCCGTTATTAACAAACTTGTCAACAAGGAAGGGGTTTTACCACAGAAAATTGTTATCCTGAGTAATCGAAGGAAAGATAACTCTATCCTAAACGAGACAAGTATAGTAGGATCACATCCCGTCAGCGAAGTGAAGTACTCGCAAAATTCAAATATTATAGCATTTCGTACCGTGCAAGGATTCAAGGGCCTTGAATCAGATGTAGTTATTTACATTAACCACACATACAAGAACGCGCCAAAGACAGAAAGTGACCGGGCAACTCTTTACACTGCACAGACAAGGGCAAGATTCTACTTGTATGTAATAGATTTCATAGAAAGTGAGAGAATCTAATGCAATGGCAGTGAATCTAACTTCTTTAAGTTGCTTATAATTGAGTTTAACCCAGATTACGCAATAGCGGATTAGGTCTGGCCAAGATCATCATTGTGAGCAAAGCGAAGCGAAACAATCCAGGAGGTAACTGACCACCCTTCCTATCAAACTGTCAAGTCAAGTCCGTCCTCTCACAGATTATATAAAATTGCTTCGTCACTTCGTTCCTCGCAATGACCGTTGTTTGCTAAATTATTTTTCTATTGCGTAATCTGGGTTTAATTCTCTTCATATATTCAGCCTTATTAATAACACTTACTTCACCATCTCCAATATCGTCCCGCCCACCTTTTGGAGCTTATACCCACTGTCCGCCGGCAATTCCGGATACTGTGCCGCCTTGGTATAGATGTTGATAACATGAAACATGGTCTGCCCAAATTCCAGCGGCATCGCCCATTCCACAGCTTCTTTCTCTTCTTTGTTCAACTGAAACTGGTTATTGAAACTGCTGATGGTCATCTCCGGATGTTC
>JAGVVH010000472.1 GCA_019135895.1 Bacteroidota bacterium
GACGCATTCTAACAACCGCGTTGACTTGACATTGCTGTTGTCACACTTTTTGCTAAGGAGCAATGCGACTAGCAAAAAGTGCGCCAATGGCGCAATGCAAGTCACGCATTCGTTGGATGGATGCTTTCGGCACAAAAAGATATGCAAAAGTTGATATATCTGGTATAATATAGATATTTCAAGATTGGAGACCTACATGACCACAACTAAAAGAAAAACCCTTCTTGAGTCTGAATATAAAAATCAGCTGTTTGAAGACGATTGTCTTGATGTTATGAAGTACCTTCCAGATCATTCGGTTGATATGGTACTATGTGATTTGCCTTATGGTACAACACAAAATAAATGGGATTCAGTTATTGATTTACCTCATCTATGGGAACAATATTTAAGGATAGTAAAAAAAAATGGAGCTATTGTCTTAACTTCACAAGGGATATTTACAGCTAAACTGATAATAAGTAATGAGAAATATTTTAAGTATAAGATTGTTTGGGAAAAATCTAAGCCTACAAATTTTTTAAACGCAAAAAAACAGCCACTAAGAAAACATGAAGATATCTGTGTCTTTTATCAATCTCAACCTACTTATCATCCACAAATGTCTTTTGGAAAATCATATTCTAAAGGCATAAGGAAAGACCAATATACCGGTAGTTATGGTTTATTTGATCCAGTGTTGGTTGAAAGTAAAAATGGAATGCGTTATCCAACAGATGTAATTTATTTTAAAACTCCAGAAAGTGAGGCAGAAGGCACGGTATGGCATCCAACCCAAAAACCCATCGAGCTCGGTAGATATCTAATCAGGACATATTCCAATCCTGGAGATATCATTCTTGATAATGCCTCTGGGGCAGGCTCATTTCTTGTAGCTGCCTTATTAGAACAAAGAAACTTTATTGGCATAGAAAAAAATCAGGACTCAAGATTATTTAAAAATGAATCTATTGATCTTATACAGATAACTAAAGATAGAATAAAAAAGGCTTTTTTAAATAATACAGAGATAGCATTTTCAAAATACATTGGTAGAACAGGCATACTTAAGGAGTTTATAATTAATGAAGCCAGCAGAGCTTAAATATAATGAACGCTCATGGGCGATTGACATAATTTCATATATTAATAATTATGTAGATAGTGATAGTATTATAAAAAGAGCGGGGGGAGAATTTTCAATTTCTGGTGGAGGCCAAGCTCTTTTCCCAGATGTAATATTGTTTGGAGATCATGGAACAGGAAATATATTGCAAGGATGGGAGTTAAAGTTGCCAGATACTTCCATCGATGATAAAATTTTTATTGATAATGCACAGGAAAAAGCTTTTAGGCTTGGACTTAATAGTTTTCTATTATGGAATGCGTCTTCAGTAAGACTATATATTTTCCAAGATAACAAATTTGTTCCTGATTCTCATTTTCAAATAGATCCAATAAATTATACTTCTAGACAGGATGTGCATAACAGGCCTGATTTATGGAAAAGAACATTAAATGAAATAATAAAAAAATTAAACCAATATTTTCGAACTGGCGCATTAAAGACTATTTCTCCTAGTATTATTTTTTCTGAAAAAGGCATAATACCCCTTGTTCTTTCATGCCAATCTGACGTAAAGATTTATCTAGAAAAGACATGTATCAAAGATATCAAAATTGATGCAAGTATTAAAGCTTGGTGGAAATATGTTCATAAAGAATATCCAGGCTATGATTCTCCGTTTGCGCCTTTGGCATATATCATCATTCTCCATTGGTTTAATAGATTTGTTTTTTCAAATATACTTCTTGCATATGGCCGCATCTCAATAAGTAAACCTTTTCTAAAGGCTGATACATCAATCAATGAAGCTATAGAATTATTTACTAATATTAGTAGTAAAACAGATTTTTGGAGTATAATTGGTCCTTTTTCTTTTGATAAGTTATTACCTAATTCTGTATGGGAGAAATTGTTAGCTATTTTTAATCTTCTTCAAGACTATGACTTTGCTCAAATCGATAAATCTATTTTAACAGAGATTATCCAATCAACAGTTTTATTATCAATAAAAAAGGCGGCAGGGCTTTTTTCTACACCTAAAAATATTGCCGAGTTACTTGTTAGAATAGCTTTATGGGACAAAGATGCTCCTGTAATAGATCCATTTTGTGGCACAGGTACAATTGTAAAGAGCATTTTAGAAATATTAGGTGAATATAACCTTGATGGTAAAACTATTGTAAAAAATACATGGGCCTGTGATAAATTTGGATTTCCTGTACAAATTGCAAATTTAGCCATCGCATCACCAGAAATAATTGATGAACCAATCCAAATTTTCACTCATGATGCATTTGATCTATATATCAATGAAGATATTCCTTTTATTAATCCTAAAGATGGTACGAAATTCACAAAAAAATTACCTATATTCGGATCCATTATTTCAAATCTTCCATTTGTTGCCTTTGAGGATATTGCTGAACTAAACCCCAATATTTATTCAAAAATCGAAACTTTTTATATAAAAAATGAAATAAAAGAATCAGA
>JAGVVH010000102.1 GCA_019135895.1 Bacteroidota bacterium
ATGCTCTATTTTGCGTTCTACGGGGTTTTCTTTTGTCCTGTTATTCACTCTTGGTTAAGCGTTGAAGACTTCTTCTAGTGTACCTGTACGCTGAATCCTTTGATATAGTAGATAGGCTTCATCAACTCTCACCGGTTTGAAATTCCATTGGTCTACCCCGACATTAATCAAAAGCGTATCGTCAACTCCATAAGGACAATACAACCAATCATCGTGAACATGGCCTACTAGGTTCAGATGATATCTATCGTTAAAATCATGAGGCCGGTGGGTTATCCATATCGGTTCCTTGTTAAACACAATTTCCATACTTCTGATCTTAGTGTTAACACCGTTGTTTCTGTCATGATTACCGGCAAGGAAGATCTTATTACCGTTAAGCTGATCCATCCAGTATTTAGCTCTCTTACCGAAACAGAAGTCACCGACATGGATCACTGTGTCTGTCGGCTTAACCCTCTGGTTCCAACCAGTAAGGATTGCATTGTTCATCTTCTCGACAGAAGTAAACGGTCTATGGCAATACTCGATGATATTAGCGTGATCGAAATGGCAATCTGAGGTTAGAAATAGCATATCACTTCTCCTTCTTGTAGAAAACGTATTCCTTAGTGGCCTTGTCGTATTCCACAGAGTCAGCACGTTCTCTAAGACCAAAGAAAATCAGGTTTCCTGAATCCATAATAACCCTGATAGCACTGGGTTTTAGAGAAAGTAACTTCTCTTTGCCAACCCGAAAGATCTCTTTCTCAAAGTCCATAGTACACCTTATTAAACCCGTCAATAGGGATAAAGATAGGACAGGCAAAACCAGTGACAGAAGTGTACTGGCAAGTTATACAGAACTCAGTCCTCTTCTGGCTCACGTCACCGTAACACTCACGGCAGTTACAGACAAACCTATCACAAAAGATACACTCGTTCATTTAAGCCCCCTTACTATATTTACGCAGTCACTACACTTGGCTGCATTCTTCCAGTTCTTGCATCTAGGTACTTTCTCCCACTTCTTCTCCTTGTGGTTGTACCTGTCACCTAACGGCCTACACACTTCTGCTTTCTCAATAGTGATTTTAGGTGCCATTTATGTTCTCCTTTACGGTTTTTAGGATCTTGTCAAGTCTGTCTTTCACCGTACTTTTACCCAGACCGGTATCTTTAGCTATATCCCTCAAGCTATCATCCATGAGGTAGTGCCTGACGAACATTACAAAGTTTTCATATGAAGACGTTTCCATTGCTACCTTCAATATCTCTTTAAGTTTACTAGACTCAGATAAGACAGACATATCAGCTACGGGTATAACCGGCTTGACGTACTGTTTCTTATTGGCCTTATAGTAAATGTCCTTGCATCGTAAACACGGATCCATGCCTAATCCGTTGTTCCAATATTCACAGTCCTGACATTTCATTACAGGGACTTCCTCACCGGCTTATAGAAATCCTTAATGTGGTGGTAGAGCTTTTCGGTGTTCTCTACATCCTTCATACAGTGATCGAGGATGTAATCCATGCTGACATCGTCACCCCGGCTCGCACTCTTCCAGATCTTGCCGTCAAGTTTTGTCTTGTTACTGATCCCTAGTAACTGTCTGCAAGCATTCTCAAGACTTTTGCTACTCAGGCCGAAGTTCTTGCGGATGATGTAGTAGAGATCATCAACGTAGATGCTCCCGTAAGGAGGAAACTCTAGCTCATTAATGCTTGCCCTTGCCCGGAGAAAGGGAATATCAAAACCGGTGTGATAGTAGCCGATAAGCCTATCGAACCTACGCATATCTTCGATGCAACTCTCTACGACACGTTTATCGTTGACCTTCATCGTTTCAGCCTGTGTGATAACCCGTGCGTAGTAGTTCGGTTTGTCTAGTTCCTTGATGACATAGCAGAGAGTCGTGCCAAAGTCGGCCTTCAGGTGATCGGTTTCAATGTCGATGACCCCTACCCTTTCTTCCCGTTCTTCCAGGTTCAGATCGAAACAGTTAGGATGCTCAAAGATCGTATGACCGTGAGAACACCGTTCTTTACTCCCTGCTAACTTCACCAACTGGTCTTTCGATGATTTTTTGATAAGCCTAAACAACGAAGCGTTATTCTTTCTCACTTACGTACTCCTTTTTCGTTTCCATTTTTTCTTCTTCAAGCAGAATGATGTCGGCAGCTAAGTAACAAATGCAGTCCTGAAGCTCTGCTATTGCTCTGTCGATAGGAAGCCTACCGGCCTCAATGACCTTCTTGATTATCTGGAACCGAGGCCCACCATGACCTAAAGGCCCAAGCAGTCTAGGTATTTCGCATATCTGCTGGTTGAAGAAGTATTCACCATTGGCGTGTCTTTCGATTCCCTTGGTGTTAGCAGCACGTTTAGCTGCATCTAGTAGAGTCGTCACCAACTCATAGTAGTGGTCGGTAACATCTACCACTATCGGGACTACTCCCTTGGTGTTATCTGTGATACAGGTTTCGTACATAATATTTTCTACGGGTTTATTCATTACAAATGGCATACTTCACTCCCTTCTTCACATTTATTTGGTTTTCTGATTAAGACCTGCCCTTGCTCACCTAAGCAACCATCCCTGAACACGGTTATACCCTTCACTCCTAGCTTCCATGCCTGAATGAACACATCCTTAATGTCCTTCAGAGTAGCTTCGTAAGGCAGGTTGATAGTCTTGCTTACTCCACCGTCAACGTACTTCTGCCACTGTGCTAACACCTTTATATGCCACTCAGGACTGACTTCATGTGCTGTCCTGATGTACTGTGACTTATAGATGTCCCGTGTTTCCTCAATGACTCCCACGGTCAGGTGCCTTTCGAAGACCGTATCAAAGACCGGTTCAATACCGGACGAACAATTAGCAAGGATACTCAGGGATCCGGTAGGTGCTATGACCCTGTGGTAGAAACTGTCGGGTGACATTTCGTTTGTCGCCACCCTGTAAGGTAACTGAAGCTCATCAATAAATTTCAGGCAATCCTCAGAGTCGTACTTGATACCGAGCATGATTAGAGTGTCAGCAAATCCCATGACCCCAAGGCCAAAAGGATTGAGCTTTTCCATTGTTTCAGCTATCTCAGGCAACGGATAGTGCGATACTTTATTGACGTTCAGCAGTGCCTTGGATGCTAACTTGCAAGTTTCATAGAACCCTGCAAAATCAAACTCGTTTCCCTTCACAAACTTCGTCAGGTTGATGCTCCCCAAGGTACAGGCACCAAACGGGGGCAAAGGAACTTCCGCACACGGATTAGTACAGACGATCGCCGTTTCAGGAAACAAAGGGTTATCCTGATTGATCCTGTCATAAAAGACCAGAGAGGGATCACCGCGTTTCCATGCGCCGTAGACTATTTTGTCGAAGATGTCCCTTGCCCGGACGATTTGATATACCTTCTCGTTAAATGCCAGTTCTATGTTCAGGTCATCCCGGCAAGCCTTCATAAAATAGTCATCGACAAGGACACTCAGGTTGAAGTTCGTGAGCTTGTTTGTGTTGAGTTTGACCGACATGAAATCGTAAATCTCAGGGTGGTTGTAATTCATAATCCCCATCAAGGCACCCCTTCTAAACCCACCCTGCTTGACTATCTCAGTCGTAGTGTCGAACACGTTCATAAAGCTAACAGCACCGGAAGACGTACCCCCGGAAGAAAGCGGAGTACCTGCCGGGCGTAAAGGCGAGAAGTTAATCCCTACCCCACCACCGGCCTTGAAGATATTTGCCATGTCAGCCACACGCTTGAAGATGCTATTAATGTCGTCTGCTATAGGCAGCACGAAACAGGCATGGAGTAGGCCGTTAGGCTTCCCCCCGTTCCTGATCGCAGGACTATTCGGAAGGAAGACACTCTTTACCATGAGGTTGTATAAACGCCGTGCGAAGACCTGATCTCCCATCCCCATTGCTTCCGACACTCTCCGGTAAACTTCATGGGGCGTTTCCCCCGGATGACAGTACCGTTGCTGAAGTAAAAGTGTTGCATTCTTTGACAGATTTCCCATTGTTCTCCTTTCTTATTTGTTGAGGATGCCGGTGATCCTAAATGCTCTCCCCTAGATGAATGTTGTTGATTTGCTTGCGTCCATGTTTGAAAAAGGTGTTTGTTGTATGAATTTGTGACCCTGAACTAACTTGAAACCACAAGCTAGGCCGTTAGGATTTACGCTTTCATCACGCCAGTTCTTGACTTTAACAAGTCGGAGTATGTGAGAATTACTTAAGGTGAAGTAAAGACGGGGCTTTTCTAACCCACGCTGACCGCCTAAACCGAACTCACTATTCGCATTCTTCTGGATCGCAATAAAACAAATCCCGTTCTCTAGTTTGTTGTAGATTGCCTTCATCATGTCACCAAGCAGGTAGAACTCGTTGGTGATCTCAAGAAAGTCAATGATGTTAACTTCGTTGGGCTTTATGACATCGGCAAAGTTACTCGACCTTTCAAGGAACTTAACGTGCTTCCAATTTTCGTAAGGGATCTCAAACTTCCGAAGTCGGGACTGTAATTCCTTCCCTGCCATTTCTGAACTGAAGTAATTGATCTTGTGTTTCCTCATGTTCATTTCAGCAAAAGAAAGCAGGAAGCCGGTCTTGCCTGAATTGGGTTCTCCGGCGACACACAGAATGTTACGGGGCATTACTTCGAAGTACCTTTCAATGTTGAGAGGGAACTTAAGATCAAGGTTCATGCCGGTAGGTGCAAAGATGTCTATTTCCTCTACATCTTCATTGACTATCCGGTACACTCCCCGTTTGTTACCGTACTTTTCAATAATCTTCTCGTTCCTGAGTTGGTTCAGAATTACGTCAACGGTGTGCTTATCTGCCTTCTCTATAATATTGAGATTGGCTTTTAAGTCCTGACTTGTGAACACACCTTCACTTGACGTAACCCACTGTTTAATTTCCTCTTTGATGTTACGGTCTTTTCGGGAGTAGCGTTCATAGGCCGAGTCAAGTTTCCTCTGCATTTCTCTCAGGTCAAAAGGCGGATCGCACTGGTGAGCATAGATACTCATGTAGGCTACTGCTTCGTGCCGGGGTGTCCCGGCCTTGGCAAACTGACAGGCAAGATGAAAAAGATCGTTGTCCCTTGTGCCCTTCTTCAGCATTGATCCCGTGTTAACTTGGGCTACCGGAGTGGCAGGAACGTAAACCCTAGGTTCGGTGAGCTTCTTCAGCAGCTTGTCAGGGATCTCAGGAAGACCCACACTCAGGTCATTGATCCACTGGTAATTGCCGTTAGGGCTCTTGCTAGGGGGAGCAAGGACGTATCCCCCTTGCCCTCTTACATCTACTTTTGTGAATAAATTCGTTGTGTTACGGACTTCTTTCTCAGGATACCTATAATAGAAATGGTATCCGCCACGGGGGGTCTTAACTGTGGGGATGTTCGCAAAACTAAACTCACTCCCCATGAACTCAAGAAACTCTTTCTCACCTTCAGGCCCATCAATGTCGATCACTACGATCCCTGATAGTTTCCCCGTCACGATTGCAGGGTTCGCATGAGCATTGGTTAACCACCATTGGTTGACTTGGGCATCAGGGATTCTTTCTGTGATGAACTTTTCCCACGGGACTAAAGGCTTCTTGTTGCCGTTGGTAGGGATAATCTGCATCCCCTGTTTTGCTAACTGCATTGCATGATCTTTGTTTGTCATGCATGGAATATAAATCAGAAGTTAAACAAAGTCAAGGGGTGAGTAAAACAAAAAAGTTTAAAAAAAAGTTATTGATGTCCGTTGATGTTCTCGGACTTTTATTGATGTTCTATTGATGTTTATTGATGTTTGGGGATTGAAATTATTAAGTAATTTAATTAAGTAACTTACTTACTATAATAAATAATACTTATTTAAAGTAATTAATACTTACTTTAAATAATAATTAGAATAAATAAAGAATAAAACAATAGGGAAGTGATTAAAAATAATTTTTATATCTTCTCACTAACAAAAAAAAAAAAACAATGCTAAAAAATAATCTTTAAATACTTTGATTAGGATTGGGCCGGGGAGATCCATCCTCTTCCGATAATACGCACTACTCAACCTATTGTTATTATTGGCTAAATATTTTTTTTAAATTTTTTTATTTTTGTCAGTTTTCCTATTGACTTTGATTTAATTATGATTTATATTAAGTTCATAGCAACGAGATACACATCACGACTAAAACGGAAAGGAGAACAAATGAACCAAGAAACAGCACCTAGACAGACAACCGCACCACAGGCATTCACAGACGTAAGCTCTTCCTTACGGGAATACATAAGGAAAGAGATCGGTTTTCGTGAACTGATCCTTTCTGATGTTCCTTTACTTATGGAAGACGTACTCAATCAGGCCGACGAAGGCAACCTAAGGGTAGCAAAAAGAGCCTTGATGGTGGCAGCCGTGTTCATCGGTACCGCCGAAGCATTTCAGGCCGAGGGCAAGAGGGACGTTATCAAACACATTGATGCGTTCTTCAAAGAGTTTGAGGAAATATCAGAGAAGGTAGTGACCGCACAGGTCGAAGCAATCATGGGAATAAGAATAAAAGGAGATCAGATATGACACAGACACCAATGACACGGGAAGAAAAAAAAGCAGCAGCAGAGATAAGGACAATAAAGGGAGTCTTCGAAGACATGATGCCGCTAGCAGACTCCATTATGGCCTACGGGAAAAACGAGATCGACTTTTCGGAATTGGTAAAGACCTTTCTTGGCTACTATCTGAAAAAGATCACCGAGGAAGCTGGCCCGGAAACGCAGGTTAACCTCATGATGAACTCATCGATTCTGCTTGCAATGGCCCGGGGTCTTCGTGCGGACAGTTTTGAAGAGTACATGGGGATTGAAAACAGACTCGCTGAAATCCTCATAGAGAAACTTCACATTATGTCTGAACTGATCGTCTCGATTGCTGAGTGGTTTTCGTATAATCGTCAGGCCGAGCGGAAGGAAGCAGAAAAAGGGGGTGTTAATTAATGCGTGGCATTATCGAAGCTGTTACAAAAAAACGAAAGAAAAACAATACCGGCGACTTTTTTGTAATCAAGATGGTTGATGGTACGGAAGGGATCTGTAATGACGATCTGACCTACGCACAAGGGAAGATGGTTGACTATCAGATCGAGCAGAAAGGCAGCTATAAGATCTTCAACCTGATTGGTGTAGTAGATATGAATGGCACTGCTAAGGCCGGGGGAAACGGGACAAGGGGCAAGGATGCCCCCCTTCCCGGTATGGTTCTGAGCTACGCCAAAGATGCTTACATAGCATTGGTCAATAACGGCCTGATAAAAGCCGATCCGGTGGAGATTGGCGACAGGGTGAACGTGGGGGCAGTGTTAACACCCCTCTCTGACATCTACGACTTCATGATGCTGATGACAGAGCATGGATCCCGTAAGGCAGTCCTTGATGCCTATGTCGAAGAGTGGCAGAAACTTCAGGAAGAAGAGGAACCTTTCTAAATGGGCAATGGCAGGGACAACCGGATTCCGGTTAGACACGAAGGCAGACAAACTTACGTTCATGTCTTGATGGTGGAAGAAGTCTTAGGGAAAAAATTACCCGAAGGTGCTTGTGTCCATCATCTTGACATGAACCAGAGAAACAACAATCCGTCTAACTTGGTTGTTTGTGAAAACCAGACCTACCATATGCTTTTACACCGTAGGGCAGAAGCACTTAAAGCCTGTGGCGATGCTAACAAGAGGAAGTGTTGGGTTTGTGGAAAGTGGAAACCCCTGTCTGAGTTCTACTTGAACAAGCGTGGGTATCCGAAGATATGTAAACCATGCAATACCTTAGAAATGAGAAAGTTCAGAGAGAAGAACAGAGATAAATATAACAAGTACCAAAGAGATTATAGAGCAAAAAACAATAGCTCAGAAGGGGGTGTAACACGCCAACTCAGCCCTATTTTGTAGACGGCAAAAGAGTACCGTCAGTAACAACTATCATAGGTTCAAACCTAGGGTGGAATAAAGATCCCCTGATGTACTGGGCATGGAAACAGGGTACAGAGGGTCTTGACTTCCGCACGATCAAGGAGAAGGCAGCTAACGCAGGGACGATAGCACACGACATGATTGAGTGTGACCTGAAGGGGGTACCCTATAAACCTGCCAAGAATGCTGATCCTGAACTTCTTGAGTTAGCACAGAAGGCATTCAAGAATTACCTGAACTGGAAGACCAACGTCAAGTTTGAAGTGATCGGCCTTGAAGTGCCGTTAGTACACAGGGTCTACAAGTTCGGTGGATGTATCGACTGTATTGCCCGTGTTAACGGCCTAGTAAGTCTTTTCGATTGGAAGACATCTAACAGCATCCACGAAGACTATATCATGCAGCTAGCAGCCTACGAGAATATGTGGAATCACAACAACCCTAATGAATTAATAGAGGGTGGTGCCTACCTGCTGAGGATCGACAAAGAAAATGGTGCATGGGCCTTTCTGCATTGGGATAAGTTTCAGGTGAAGGATGACATTACCGGCCTGATGACACCGGCCTTCGATTACTTCCTTGCTCTCAGGAAACTTCACACTGCAAAGCATGGGTTCAAGAGGATGGTCGGTTGAAAGTTAACACTATCCTCGCATTGGACTGTGCCACCAAAACCGGGTACTGCCTTCTCAGAGATGGGAAGGTGGTACTCTCCGGTACACAGGACTTTTCAAAGAAGAGGGGTGAAAGTAATGGCACGATGTTTCTTAGGTTTCGCTCATGGTTATCAAAAGTTATCAGGGATAATAACGTGGATTTTGTGGTGTATGAGCAATCCCATCATCGGGGTGGGGCAGCTACTGATATCGGAGTTAACCTGACCGGGAGAGTACAAGAAGTAGCTGCTGAGAATAACATAGAGTTCATGCCAGCACACACAGCAATATTGAAGAAGTTTGCTACCGGATCGGGTAAAGCAAGTAAAAAAGACATGATCGATGCTGCCCGTAATGTGCTTGGGCGTGATCCAGTAGATGACAACGAAGCTGACGCAGTAATGTTAGCATTGTTCGGACAGAATAAAATTAGCTAAAGGAGAACTATAACGCATGGATATTATTAATGCTTTTGAAAAAGCAAACAAAACAGGTGACAGTATTTTACTCAGGCATCAGGATCTTGAGTTCGACACACGGGACTATATGACGGCAAAGGGGATCATGAGGGAGATCCTTGACATGGACTACAAGGCCGAAGAAGCCAAGCGTATCTTCGCAAACAAGAACTGGGAAGTCGTGGAAAACTGTACTATAGTCTACGTTAACTTCTACCGTGTAGACGACTCCGGTGAGATCAAGACCGGGGAATACACCTACGACACTCAGGAAGATGCCGAAGACGCTGCTGATCCCGATAAAGGTGAAGAGTACATTGGTGCCTACGAAATTACGGTTAACAGGTGCGGGTGCTAACATGGAGCTAAACAAGCTCGCAAACGATATAACGACATCAAAAAACATTTCCGGTATGTATCGTTCAACAGCGAGAGAAACCCGGAGGTTAACAGCAAAGGAGATGAAAATGACCAGCGATGAGATGTTGAAATCAGACCTGCCACAAGGACACAGCTTTCATAATAAAGCCAAGCTCGGTGACAAACCGGATTGGGAGATTGTTCCGAAGCGCAGTCCACGGCGTATGTCATACGATGATGTGTTCCAAGTTATCACAAAGCATGCCCATGAGATGCAGCCTTATTTTGCAGACGGATGGAGCCGTTTCCCGCAAGGAGGGAATGCGGCAATGATCGCCAATTATCTGAACGACAAGGCCGATTTTTACCGCACCATTGACACCAACATCGCAAATGACCTGCTCGACAGTGCGACAGAGATCATTGTCAGGTGCGGATGAATGTTCACCGGCTGGAAAATAACCAAGACATGGCACGGGAACTGTTGAAAGTGGTGGAGGAGGAAGGATGATACGGGATGAGATAGAAGAACCCGAACACGAGCTGTCAATAAATTGTTGGTGCGAACCAAAGGTAATTGACGGAGTAATTGTTCATAATTCTTTTGATGGAAGAGAGGACTTTGAGGATATTACGGAGGTTCAATAGCAATGATACTCAAAGATGAAATAAAAACAATAGTTAGGCGTGTTCTAAATCGTGAGATGTGGCCCGATTATGCTACAAACCAAATCCTCGCCCTCATCGAAGGGGAGAGATGCGAGTGGACGTATTAGGCAAACATCTTAACCTCAAGCCTGATGTTCCAGACGGGGTGTGAGATATACGAGGCCTAGCCCGATGAACCGAATGGCAGGGGTGGCATTGATAAGCCCCTGCCAACCAAAAGGAGAGAGATGAAGATCATCGAGGACGAAAGAAAGTGGCGAGTGACTATCACATTTGATAAAGAAGACTGTCCATATCGCTATTACCCCGATAGTCGTATTGGTTGCACAGAGATGCTCAGCGAAAACGAGTGTACGGTAGAAAATTGCCCGCATATCTCGCAATTGCTCCCCGACGAGGCCGACCATGAACGATAAGCAGATAAATTACTTCTTTGAGTTGCTGATGGGGGCAAGTAACGTCAATCCCGACCACCTCGCCAATCCCCTGCCCGTCATTCGATGGATGGAAGAACATATGGCGGGGGAGTTAGAAGATTATTATGAATGGACATTTCGGATGGCTCCTAATGAGTGTCTAACGAGAGATATAAAAAGTATTCTTGACCTCCGCAACCTCGTCCACCACCTCATCGAGAATCCTTCGTGGGGAGAGAAGGAATGTGATAGATGTCTAGGGCTTGGAAGGATTAAATATTATATGGATACTTGTCCTGTCTGCCTCGGCACCGGCAAAATCATTCACCCGGCACTGCAATATGCGAAGGAGAGAAAATGACATTCTACAGAAACACACAACGAATTGAACTTGATATTATAAGGCATCACAGAAAGTGGACGCACAAACTCTTGATAAGGTTGTTCCCTCACGCCTTCAATACTTTTGCCGTTCAGCATTTGAGCCGAGCGCATGAAAAAGGAGAGGTGGGGAATGACCTTCTTCATCACTTGCTATGGTACGTCGGGGCAGACTGCAACTTGCCGGGATATAAGGAGGCGAAATGAAAGCATATCTAATTTTTGATGACCGAAAACGATGCACGCAGTTTGAAGAGAATACATGGAAACACATCAACGCTTACGGGGCCGAAATCGATATCCCCGATGAGGCGACAGATGTAAGGGTAGTGCCGTATAACAAGTATAGTCGTCCGATTAACTTGAGCGTGTTCATCCCCATTCCCCGCAAAGGGAAGAAGGTGAAGAAAGCCCAGTACATCACCATCAATCAGGACAATCTAGGCCGTAAAAGAGCAGAAGTATCAGGGTGGCTGACAGAAAAGGAAGCGGGAGAAAGAGGGTTGACGTTCATCGATAAAGTACCGGCAACCGAAATCGAGGTGGAAGAATGACGGGGACGGCGATTGGGATACAGAATGTGGGTGTTGCTATGATGGTGAGCATTGGTACGAACCGTTTAATGCCTTCTGCCCCTGCTGTGGGCGCAAAATCGAGGTCAAAGGGGAATAGTGTTTGACGACATCGTGTGGCTTGAAATCAAGGACGGCAATGGCATACGCATCCCTGTTTTGTTGGATTAATTTAAAGTCCTGAATGGACTGTTTTGTTATTCGGATGCTCCCGAATAGTTGGAAAGGAGGAGGCAATATCTACGAAAACAAGGAACTATTAAACAATCCTTAACAGTTGGAGGTGCTTTATGATCAAAACAGAACCGTCAATGTTGGTCTATGATGCCACGCCTGGCCCCTGGGAGTCTGTAATAGGGGCTACGAATGGCGGAGGGAGGCTTATTATTGAGTCTCACGATTTTGGCGCAATCGCCGCAACGTCCAAGAGAGGTGCCCCGAGTACGCAATCTCGCCTTTCTCCGGATTCACCTTATTACCGCAGCAGTGAGCTTGCAGTCATTGAGTCCAATGCACGCCTGATCTGCGCTGCTCCACCGCTTCTCAAGGTCGCCCAAAAGCTACTGCTGTGGATGGAAGAGTGCATGGCCGCGTGCGATTTCAACCAGGACGACATAGACCTGTACCACGAGCTTCGCCAGACGATCAGAACAGCGGGCGGGTTTTCGTCCGAAACGCACTGGTGGCAAGGGCCGTGCATATGCCACGCATGTGGCCACGCATGGCGGGGTGTTGTGGAAATCCCCGTCGAGACTACCAGTCCGCAGATTCCACTTGAGTGTGGCGAATGTCACCAGATGACAGGAGGTCCGGCATGAGCTTGTGGCAGCATTACGACAAGATAATTACAGCGTATCGCTGCCTTGATTACGCAAAACCCATAAATAATCTATGGATTTTAAAACACAAGGAGAATTGATAAATGAAAGAAAAACGTTGGCTTGGAACGCAAAAGTACGAAATTCATTGCTTCTATTGTGGCGGATTTCACATTACCGGTAATTGTCCGCAAGTTGTGAAAGCGATGAATGGATGGAAATATGACCGGTCTTGTCCAGAAACCGGCCACATCAAAATCGTTCCAGACGGAGATGAATATCCAACCGTATTAGCGTTTAATGGGTATCATTATCGCGTAGTAGGCTTATGGGGAATCCCTGGGAAACTGCTTTGGCTCGAACTACAGAGATTCTACGGGGATACTATCTGGCTTGGTGGCCTTCCGTTTCTCTCGGTTAGTCCACCGGAATTTAACGGCTCCGAAGCGGAAGTTGATATCAAAACCACTACCGGTGAGTCGTTATGATAAGGGTTGCACAAGGGGAGGCAGAATGAACTGTCAAGGATTTCTTGACGGTTGGAGGAGTAAGCATGGCCTTACGGGACAGGATAGCAATGGAAATTGCTCGAAATGCGTATCCACCATTATGTAACAGTGGTAGCGGAACATGGCATTACGAGATTGCCGACAAAATCCTCGCCATCATAGATGGGGAGAGATGCGAGTGGGTAAAACACAAGGATAGTGCTTATCTGTATAAATCTACTTGTCCAGAATGGGACGGAACTTATCGGCATATAAGCACCTTTTGTCCCTTCTGTGGCAAACGCATCGAGGTCGTGGAATGATAACCTGTAAATGTTGCGAAGGTGTAGCCCCTGTATGTGATTTTTGTAAATATTTCAGCCATGATATTTGGTGGTGTACTCATGGAGTTCGGAAGTCATGACCAGTGAAGCAAAATTCAGGGGGTTCTTTATTCCCATTCATAGAACCGAAATAGAACCGAGTGAGGTAAAAAAAAGAAGGCCGGTTAACTGCCCCGACCTTTTGGATAGAGAATGAGAATGAGCTAGGTTAGTTATCTCCTTTCTACTTTATGGTAGCTATTGAGTATCATCTGCTCATGTTCGGCATCGGCATGGCGGTACATATCCCTTGCCTATGTAGATATGGGGATCCAGTTCATCTATGATCTCACCGCAAAGATAACATACCATTTCAGCCGGTGCTTTTCTATTCATTCGGATTACTTTCTTTTTTGGTGCTGTGTCCATATTGGCATCATTTGGCATCTTCTTCTGTTCTCCTTTCTATTTTGAACTGCCTTTCAATCCGGTGATCTTTGTACCTGTCCGTCCTCATCCGCCACTGGTGGCTTTTCTTATTCTCTCCCCTGTGGTACTTACAGAAACCGCAAGATACCAGACCCCTATTAACCAACCAGAGTTTTCTTTCCTTCCTTAGCAAATTGTTTTATATTCCCACCACACATAGATGCGTGCAATTCGCCGTAATTTTCCCAATAATTTTACCACCTATGATTAAATGTTTTATCAAAACCAACACTGTCAAGCGAGCAGGTAGCGCCGCTAACAACATTTCTCACATCGCAATTTCCAATTCCTTCAAGAAAAACAACAACAGTATTTTTGAGTACGAATGCCTTTGTTTTTGTGTAACTTCGCTTACCGTTCCTGTGAATTATTGTGTCGTCTTCATAACGTGATGGATAGTAAACGACGCGACTGCCGATCTTGAAACATGTATTGAAAAGAGTAGCCGTCTTTTCTAATAGTCCTATTTCCATCAATATGACTCCTCTCGTGTTGTAGTTTTTATATCAGCTTCTTCTTCTGTATCCCATGCACTGTGTTTTATTTTTCCAATAATCACGATAAACATTTTTCTACTCTCCTTTAGGGGG
This sequence comes from Bacteroidota bacterium, assembly GCA_019135895.1. GTDB lineage: Bacteria > Bacteroidota > Bacteroidia > Bacteroidales > WCHB1-69 > JAGVVH01. Next base: position 14,176 of record JAGVVH010000102.1, read on the forward strand.
GGATTGACCCCCCC
>JAGVVH010000239.1 GCA_019135895.1 Bacteroidota bacterium
GACCGGAAGAGGCTTCAATACGGATTTTTTGTTCTTTACCGGTGGCTTTGTCGCGTGCAGTTACATTCAAAATACCATTGGAATCAATATCAAAAGTAACTTCAATTTGAGGAATACCTCTCATAGCCGGCATAATTCCTTCAAGATGGAAGCGACCGATACTTTTATTTTGATTTGCCATTGGTCTTTCACCTTGCAAAACGTGAATTTCTACAGAAGTTTGATTATCAACGGCAGTAGTAAATACTTCAGATTTCTTGGTTGGTATAGTAGTATTAGATTCAATCAGTCTGGTCATTACGCCGCCCAATGTTTCAAGTCCGAGAGACAGAGGAGTTACATCCAAAAGCAAAATATCTTTTACATCGCCGCTAAGAACTCCACCCTGAATAGCAGCTCCAACTGCAACAACCTCATCCGGGTTAACTCCTTTAGAAGGAACTTTTCCGAAAAAGTCTTCCACAACTTTCTGAATGGCTGGGATACGGGTTGAGCCACCTACTAAGATAACTTCGTCAATATCAGTGGTTTTATATCCGGCATCTTTTAATGCTTTTCTACAAGGTTCAATAGTAGCCTGAATCAATTTGTCAGTAAGTTGTTCAAATTGGGCACGGGTCAGTGTACGAACAAGGTGTTGTGGAACTCCGTCAATAGGCATGATGTATGGAAGATTAATTTCAGTGGAGTTTGAGCTTGATAATTCAATTTTAGCTTTTTCAGCAGCTTCTTTCAAACGTTGTAAAGCCATTGGGTCTTTACGTAAATCAACATTATAATCTTTTTGAAATTCTGCAGCCAGCCAATCTATAATGGCATGGTCAAAATCGTCGCCACCCAAATGGGTATCACCGTTTGTTGATTTAACTTCAAAAACACCATCACCCAATTCGAGAATTGAAATGTCAAATGTTCCGCCACCTAAGTCAAATACTGCCACTTTATTATTATTTTTCTTTTTATCCAAACCGTATGCCAATGCGGCAGCAGTAGGTTCATTAATTATACGTTTTACTGTTAATCCTGCAATTTCTCCGGCCTCTTTTGTTGCCTGTCTTTGAGAATCGCTAAAGTAGGCAGGAACAGTAATAACAGCCTCAGTTACTTCTGTTCCAAGATAATCTTCAGCCGTTTTTTTCATCTTTTGAAGAATCATGGCTGAAATTTCCTGAGCAGTATAGTTACGGTCGTCAATTTTGATTAACGGCATATTATTGGATGATTTTTCTACAGCATATGATACTCTTGCAATTTCTTTCTGAACCCTGTCATAAGTTTCACCCATAAACCTTTTTATAGAATAAATAGTTTTCTTTGGATTTGTAATTGCTTGACGTTTGGCAGGATCTCCTACTTTTCTTTCATTATTTCCTACAAAAGCCACGATAGAAGGAGTGGTTCTTCTTCCTTCACTGTTAGGTATTACAACAGGTTCGCTTCCTTCCATTACTGATACACAAGAGTTGGTAGTTCCCAGGTCAATTCCTATAATTTTTCCCATGATTGATAAATATTTTATTGTTAATATTAATAATTTTTTTGATGTTATATTACAGCAATCATTGTGCCAAAATAAATATCTTGGTGATAATATTTAAAAAATACTTATTATAAAATAGTTATATGAGAAATGTAAATAATGTTTTATCTTTATAGTAGTAAAAAAATACTGACAAAATGTCATAATTTTAGGAAAAGTCTTCCAAATGACATTTATGACATTGTAAGATTCCGTTTCTTTTCTCATCCCACAAATGTAATGCTCCTCCGTTGCAGTTTTTAAAGTCGGTGCAATTTTTACAAATACCCTTTTGTGTCCAGGAGCGGTTTCTCATTTCTTGAAAGCGATTTTCCCAAACATCAACTAAATTATCTTTATAAATAGAGCCTTGAATAAATGAGCTGTTTATATTGGGACAAGCAGAAATACTTCCGTCAATCAGCACGGAACCGATGTTTATTCCGGCTCTGCAAAAAAAGAATGAATCTCGAACCAGCGTTTCATATTTTCCGGTGAATGCTTCACAACTGAATTTGGCATCAATGATTCCTTCTTTTCTTGTTTTAACAATAAAATCCATCATTTGCCGGAGTTGAGAATTGCTTAATTGCAAAAGAGGGTTGTGGGCAGCACGTCCGATTGGGGCAATGGTAAAGAGTCTCCATGCATTTGTTTTGTGTTTTATTAAAAGATTTTTGAGGGCTTCAAGTTCATCAATATTTTTTTGGTGAACACAAGTAACAACGTCATAGTTCAGTTGTGGTGATGAGGTAATCAAGTCCAATGCACGCAAAGCATAAGAATAACTATCCGGATTCCCGCGTAGTCGGTTGTGAGTTTCTTCAATTCCGTCAATGCTAAGGGTTATGGCCCCCATACCGGCATTGAGCAGTTTGAGGTGGTTTTCTTTATTGTATGCAAATCCATTGGTTACAATTCCCCATCGAAATCCGTGCTCTCTAAGTTTTAAACCACACTCGGGCAAGTCAGACCGCATTAAAGGTTCTCCACCGGTA
>JAGVVH010000360.1 GCA_019135895.1 Bacteroidota bacterium
TACCGGTGGAGAACCTTTAATGCGGTCTGACTTGCCCGAGTGTGGTTTAAAACTTAGAGAGCACGGATTTCGATGGGGAATTGTAACCAATGGATTTGCATACAATAAAGAAAATCACCTCAAACTGCTCAATGCTGGGATGGGGGCTGTAACCCTCAGCCTTGATGGACTGGAAGATACACACAACCGACTACGCGGGAATCCTGATAGTTTTTCGCATGCTTTGTGCGCATTGGACTTAATTGCCTCATCACCACAACTTAATTATGACGTTGTTACTTGTGTTCACCCAACGAATATTCATGAACTTGAATCTTTAAAAAATCTTTTAATTAGCCATAAAACAAAAGCCTGGAGACTGTTCACCATTGCCCCAATCGGACGTGCCGCTAATAATTCCCTTTTGCAATTAAGCAATTCTCAACTTAGGGAAATGATGGATTTTATTGTAAAAACAAGAAGAGATGGAAAAATTGATGTCAAATTCAGCTGCGAAGCATATACTGGAGAATATGAAACACAGGTTCGTGATTCATTCTTTTTTTGCAGGGCCGGAATCAATATCTGTTCCATTCTGATTGACGGAAGTGTCTCTGCTTGTCCAAATATTAACAGCTCTTTTATTCAGGGCTCTATTTATGAAGATACTTTACTGAATATCTGGGAAAACCGCTTTCATGAAATGAGAAACCGTGCGTGGACCCGAAAGGGGCTTTGCGAAAATTGCAGAGATTATAAAAATTGCAACGGAGGAGCTTTGCATTTATGGGATGAAAAGCGAAATGGCATCTTACAATGTCATAAATGCTCATTAGAAAACCTTTCCTAATATTCTGACATTCTGTCAGTATATTCGTATTAATTAGATGAGTGAATTGTACTATCATCATTTATTTTTGTATTTAATAATAAGCGTTTTAAAAAAAATCTTATTATTATTATTTTATGGCACAATAATTGTATATTTATGACATCACAAAAATAATAGTAATAAAACAATTAAATATTTATCAATTATGGGAAAAATTATAGGAATTGATCTTGGGACCACCAACTCATGTGTATCAGTCATGGAAGGAAGTGAACCGGTAGTAATACCCAATAGTGAAGGAAGAAGAACGACTCCTTCAATAGTGGCTTTTGTCGGAAACAATGAAAGAAAAGTAGGTGATCCTGCCAAGCGTCAAGCAATTACAAATCCAAAGAAAACTATTTATTCTATAAAAAGGTTTATGGGTGAAACTTATGACAGGGTTCAGAAAGAGATTTCGAGAGTTTCTTATGCCGTTGAAAAATCATCCAATAATATGCCGTTAATCAAAATTGACGACCGCAACTATACTGCTCAGGAAATTTCAGCTATGATTCTTCAAAAGATGAAAAAAACGGATGCGGATTATCTTGTAACTGAATTAACCGAAGCAGTTATAACAGTTCCTGCCTATTTTAGTGATTCTCAAAGACAAGCAACAAAGGAAGCCGGTGAAATTGCCGGATTAACAGTAAAACGTATTATTAATGAACCTACTGCTGCAGCGTTGGCATACGGTTTGGATAAAAAGAAAAACAATAATAAGGTTGCTGTATTTGACTTAGGAGGAGGAACCTTTGATATTTCTATCCTCGAATTGGGAGATGGCGTTTTTGAAGTTAAATCCACTAACGGTGACACCCACCTTGGCGGAGATGACTTTGACCATGCCATCATTGATTGGCTGGCTTCGGAATTCCAAAAAGAATATAATGTAGATTTACGCAAAGACCCGATGGCATTACAACGCTTGAAAGAGGCATCCGAAAAAGCAAAAATAGAATTGTCAAGTTCTAACTCCACCGAAATCAATCTGCCATACATCATGCCTATTGACGGAGTTCCACAGCATCTTGTACGTACATTAACCCGCGCCCAATTTGAACAACTTACTGACAAGCTGATTCAGGCTACTATTGAACCTTGCAAAAAAGCATTGAAAGATGCCGGATATAAAACTGCTGATATTGACGAGGTCATTCTGGTTGGAGGCTCTACACGTATTCCTGCTATTCAGAAAGTGGTTGAAGACTTTTTCGGGAAAGTTCCTTCTAAAGGTGTGAATCCTGATGAGGTTGTTGCAGTAGGTGCTGCCATTCAGGGAGGTGTTCTCAGTGGCGATGTAAAAGACATTCTGCTGTTGGATGTTACTCCACTTTCACTCGGACTGGAAACCTTAGGCGGCGTTATGACCAGATTGATTGAATCCAATACTACTATCCCTACTAAAAAATCTGAAGTTTTTACTACTGCTGTTGATAATCAAACCTCTGTTGAAATTCATGTTTTGCAAGGAGAAAGACCTATGGCAAATCAGAATAAAAGTATCGGTCGTTTCCATCTTGAAGGAATTATGTCTGCCATGAGAGGGGTTCCTCAAATTGAAGTTACTTTTGATATTGATTCCAATGGTATTTTGAATGTAACTGCACGCGACAAAGCCACCGGTAAAGAACAAAAAATCCGTATTGAAGCCTCTTCCGGTC
>JAGVVH010000434.1 GCA_019135895.1 Bacteroidota bacterium
GTCTGTTTGAATTCCGGGGGAAATGCCTGTTCGGCAGGTAACACGGCTAAAAGGTGAAAATTTTTCTTTAAAGGATGAATGCCGGAATGTGCCTTCAGCGCAGTCACTTGTGCCACACCCCACATCTTGTGCTAAAATATTCTTGACACACAAGAGTGCGTTTCTTATACTGCCGTCAACTAAAAGCAAGTTCTTATCAATCCCAACACGGTCAGGAACGTGCACAAATATCTGGAAAAGAAAAACATGTACAGTCCGCTCTTTTCCTGCGCTTACAAGATATTCAACGAAGCGGGAGAAAAAGGCGCCATCAGAGATACGGTCATTCACGCCTGCCAGTATGATAAGAGGAATAAAGAATATATCGATCAATTCTCCCGTATGATGTACCGCATCCTTCCCAATCACTGGTATCGCCGCGATAAAAGTATTTTTGATTAGTAAAGACAATATTAAGTTGTCAATGCAATAATTATAAAAATCAGTAAGGTGTTCCCGGATTTTCATGCCCGGGAAATTATAAAATACGGCATAACAATTTAATGTGTTGCCGGTGTAAATTATTTTTCTTTGACATTTACTTAAACTTACGATATTTACTTCTTAAGTCAACAAGATAGATGTCTGTATTAAAAAATTCTAAAAAAGGATTACATCCGCAAATGATGGCATACAGCGTGCACAGACAGACAGAATCTGCCCTTAAGAACAAAGGCAATTTTATAGTTTTTTCAAAAAAACGGCGTTTCGAGCTTTTTCGAAGCGCCGTTTTTTTATCGCTATAACAAATAGTCATGAAATATGCGAAGACTTATTATCGGGAGGATAAAATTATGTATATCAACACCATAAATCGCTACACCAATCTTGCATCTCTTGTAGCTATACTTAAAAACAAAGAACTCACGCTTCTTGACCCATTAAAATGGGAAGACCAGAATGATGCTCATTATTTGCGAAAATACGGCGAAAAGAAGAGATTCAACTCTCTTTACGCTCTTTGTTTCACAACGGCCGCAGAGACATCGCACCACTGGAAAGTTTTTGCTCCAGGTGCTGATGGTGTATGCATCAAGATAAACATGAATAAATTCTTATCTTATCTAAAATCTATCAAAAAAAATGAGCCCAGCATTGCGCATGGTAAGGTCGAGTACAAGTACCTTGAAGATGTCGAGAATAAAAAAACACCCCTTAGACTTAACAGACTTCCTTTTATAAAACGCGCCATGTTCAGAGATGAATTGGAATACAGGGTAATTTTGGGTAAGAAAAATAAGGAGTCGAAGAAATCTTACGGCATTGAATTCGACATTTCTATAATTGATAGGATTGTCCTGAGTAATTCACTGCCATACGACCTTCGAAAACCCATGGTTAGTTTGCTCAAGAGCATTGATGGATGCAAAAACTTAAGTATAATAAGAAGCACTCTTAATGATAATGGTCGCTGGAAGAAAGCCTGTGAGCGTGCCGAATAAAAATTCGCTACTGGCGCGATGGTTCTGCGACGAGCCGGAGTACTGATGCTTGCCGTTATTCCATGGCAAATGGTAGTTTTCAGTAATATAAAATAAAAAAGGGAGAAGGCAATGAAAAAATTGTTTATGTTGTTGGCCTCTGTCTTGATAATGCTTAGTGCGGGTTGTAGTAGCGGAGGCGATAGTGATCCTATCCCCGAACCAGCATCATCGGCAAAAGCGATCACGGCCTTTTCACTGAACGGCGTTGTCGGCACAATAAATGAAGCAGCAAAAACTATAGGGGTAACCATGCCCTACGGCACATCTGTGACAAATTTGGTGGCGACATTTCCCACAACCGGTACCAGTGTCAAAGTGGGTTCAACCGTTCAGGTAAGCGGAACAACGGTCAATGACTTCACCAACCCTGTGGTTTATACAGTGTCAGCGATTGACGGCTCGACACAAGATTATACGGTTGTTGTAACCGTGGCACTGTCATCGTCAAAAGCGATCACGGCCTTTTCGCTGAATGGCGTTGTCGGCACAATAAATGAAGCATCAAAAACTATAGGGGTAACCATGCCCAATGGGACCGATGTGAGATCTCTTGTGGCGACATTTACCACAACCGGTACCAGCGTCAAAGTGGGTTCAACCGTTCAGGTAAGCGGAACAACGGTCAATGATTTTACCAATCCGGTGGTTTATACGGTTACTGCGGCAGATAACTCGACACAGGATTATACAGTAGTTGTAGCAGTGGCACTGTCATCGGCAAAAGCGATCACGGCCTTTTCACTGAACGGCGTTGTCGGCACAATAAATGAAGCATCAAAAACTATAGGGGTAACCATGCCTTATGGCACATATATTCAGGATTTAGTGGCGATATTTACCACAACTGGTGTCAGTGTTAAAGTGGGTACTGCCGTCCAGGTAAGCGGGACAACGGCACATAACTTTACCAATCCTGTGGTTTATAGAGTGTCAGCGGCTGATAACTCGACACAGGATTATACGGTTGTTGTAGCCGTGGCACTGTCACCG
>JAGVVH010000543.1 GCA_019135895.1 Bacteroidota bacterium
TATGCGGCAGTACGCTTGATGAATTATTAAATAATGAAGTTACTCTTTGCTTACGACAATTTGGATACACCATCTATGCCAAGTGCGTAAATACAATTATCTTTAAAAATAGAGCATGATATGAACAATATTTCATCAGAGCAGTTTGATCCACCCTACCCGTTAAAAACGGCGGTATTATTTCTGATTTTCAACCGCCTCGATACAACAAAGCAGGTCTTTGAGGCAATACGATTGGCAAAGCCTCCACGACTTTATATTGCTGGCGACGGCCCAAGAGATTCAAGACAAGACGAAGACAAAAAGGTCAAGGCAGTCCGCAACTATGTTATGGACCATGTTGACTGGAATTGCGAAGTTAAAACGTTATTTCGAGAGAAAAACTTAGGGTGTAAATATGCTGTGAGTGGTGGTATTAATTGGTTTTTCGAAAATGAAGAAATGGGAATCATTATTGAAGATGATTGCTTACCACATCCCACTTTTTTTAGGTTTTGTGAGGAATTATTGGATAGATACCGGAATGACGAAAGGATAGGTATAATAAGTGGCGATAATTTCCAGTTTGGCAGACGTCGCAATGAAGAGAGCTATTACTTCTCACGATACGCACATATTTGGGGATGGGCTTCATGGCGCAGAACCTGGCAGCATTATGATGTTGGAATGAAGCAATGGCCTACTGTAAGAGATGGCGACTGGCTTTTTGATATTTTTCAAGACAAGAAGTTAGCCAGATACTGGAACCGCATCTTCGACAGGGTATTCCAGAATAAGATTGATACATGGGACTATCAGCTTAACTTTGCCTGTTTGATTAATTCGCAGCTGCATATCATGCCCGATGACAATCTTGTTTCTAACATTGGATTTGGAGCAGGTGCCGTTCATACTTTACGGAAAAATCATCTAGCAGAAATACCATCTGTTCCAATGAAATTTCCTCTTTTCCACCCTTCCATAATTATCAGAGATGCTTTTGCCGACCGACTGACGGAACTTGATCAATTTTCACAATCTTTCATTATTTCCAGAATTATTAAAGATATTAGAGCAAAAATAAAAGAAAAGAGCAACAATGCTTAGCTAACACAATGCTTAGCAATTCATGTTTAGCAGATTAGCATCTATGAACATTTATCAATTGTCCGTAAATATTCTGACCATTCTCTTTGATAAGCTTTCCTTGGCCTTCATCAGGAAATCACCTTCTCCTGCTTGTATTGCCATCATTCGACTGGACTCGATAGGAGATTTTATTCTCTGGCTTGATCCTGCAAAAGAACTCCGGGAATTATATCCTCAGAAACGAATTACGCTAATTTGCAATCAGATATACTCAGACCTAGCCCGATTGTTGCCTTATTGGGATGAGGTCATTGCGGTAGATCGAGACAAACTTACAAAAGATTTGCTTTACCGCTTCAGGTCACTACGACGGATCTACCGTCTCAGAGTTGAAACAGCCATCCACCCCACCTATTCCCGCGAGTATCTTCGGGCGGACAGCCTGATGCGTGCAACCTGTGCACGACAAAGAATCGGTTCCATCGGGAACTTGAGCAATATGACATCCCTGCAAAAGAAGATTTCCGATCAATGGTACACTCAGTTACTGCCAGCATCTTACAAACCAATGATGGAACTCCGACGCAATGCGGAATTTATAAGAGGTTTGGGAGCGAAAAAATTTACCGCCTCTATTCCGTTCCTTCCTTTTCTGATGCCATTGCCGGATAGACTAATCCTCCCTAAACCATACTTTGTCATCTTTCCCGGTGCATCGTTTCCTGGAAGACAGTGGCCAGCTTCCCAGTTTGGAATTCTTCTATCGGAGCTATCAGCTGCTCAAAGCTGGCGTGCCGTGCTTTGCGGGAGTCGTGAAGAGCGTTCTGTGTGTGACCAAGTCATTCGAGCCTCAGGCATGAAAGCCACTAATTTAGCTGGTCAAACATTATTGCCTGAGCTCGTTGAAGTGATCCGGGGCGCGGCATTTCTTGTCAGCAATGAGACATCCGCCATTCATATCGCTGCTGCGACAGGCACACCCTCCGTCTGTATTCTGGGCGGCGGTCATTATGGCCGTTTTCTGCCTTACGACCCGGAGGATGCCGGAAAACAGCCTCTCCCTGTTCCGGTCATACACAAGATGGATTGTTTTGGTTGTAATTGGAAGTGCACCCAACCTCATAAAAAGGGCACACCAGTACCTTGCATATCAGGTATTACAGTAGAACAGGTCTGGAAAGCTGTTGAAAACATATTGCCGGCTGCAACAAATAAATAGGAGATCTGAAATCCATGCCGCCAACCATCTCTGTCATCACCGTCACCTTCAATGCTGAGAAATATCTTGAACAAACCATTCAAAGCGTTTTGAATCAAACTTATAAAAATATTGAATACATCATTGTGGATGGAGGCTCCACTGACTGTTCATTGGAAATAATCAATAAATATAAAAAGCACATTGACCATTTCATTTCTGAGAAGGACGAAGGCATTGCCGA
>JAGVVH010000003.1 GCA_019135895.1 Bacteroidota bacterium
TGGCATGGGTTGTAATCGGAGGGATGATGTTATCCACATTCCTGACATTGATAGTAGTGCCGGTGATGTACAAAATTCTCCATTCCGGTCAAGGCAGAAAGGGCTACAGGCAGAAGGTTGATATTGAAAGGATGATGGTTGAATAGTTTCCGGGTTTCACATCCACTCTTTCTCTTTTCCTTTCCTCCTTTGCAAAAGCCGGTAGCCTTGACCACATTGGTCCGGGAATAATAACATTCTAATGTCGTGAAGTAAATTTTCCATTTTTGTAACTGTTTGTAGATTAAAAATATTTTTATCTTTGTCGGCTCAAACGGGGGATTAGCTCAGTTGGCTAGAGCGTTTGACTGGCAGTCAAAAGGTCATCGGTTCGATTCCGATATTCTCCACCCTGATTATGAAAGAGTTACAGAAGTCAAAATCTGTGACTCTTTTCTTTTTGCCAGAATTCTGCCAGAAGATGGAAAAAATGGGGGAAAGGGGTGGAAATTCCGGGTCGGATTGGGTCAACTTTTTGTTGAAAATGCCGGCAGTAATTCCTTACAAGATTGGCATCACTAAACTACTTTTTAAGTTTTACATTTTGTTTCAATCACTCATTGCAGAACTAATCCGGGAAGACTTTTTTTAAGTCACCGATGTAAAGACACACTTTTTGATACACTATCAACTAATTTAAATTGAAAAGCATGAATGAGCGTAACCGTCAACACAATCCAGAACACCTCAGGGCAGAGGTGTTCCCTGAATAAATATGTCGTAGTCATATGGCCTGATAATCACTTCAAATGAGCTGCATTTATCAGGAAATTACCCGGAATTCAGGGGGGTTTGGTTTTACCCAGGGTTATTTGGAAATCCGGACCGAAAAGCGCGTTTTTCCCTGGGTGACCGCGTAGACGGCCTCATTTCCTTCCAATCCCAGGAAACGCGGTTTCCCTGAAATCCTGACCACCGGGGATTTTCCTTTTTGCAGGTTTTCGTGTTTCAGGGGGAGGAATACCTTTCCTGTCGATCCGACCGGAACGGTGATTTCGAGGTGGAACCATCCCTTTTCCTTTTTCCATGACGAAGCTGCCATGCCAAGCGGTGTTTCGAGGGAATAGCCGGCCTGGGTGAGATCACCGGCAGGTTGCGGCCTGAAGAGGATATTGCGGTATCCCGGGCTTTCAGGATCGACCATTAGGCCAGCCAGCCGGCGGTAGAACCATACGATTCCCCCTCCGAACATGGGATGGTTGCGGGAGTTGTCGCCGTCCCACTGCTCCCAGGTAGTGGTTGCCCCCTGGGCAATCCACCAACCATAGGAGGGTTGGGTGGTTTTCTTCATCGCCTCGTACGCCTGATCGTGCATGTCGTTTTCCGAAAGCACCTCAAAGAAGAACTGGGTTCCGAAGATACCGGTGTCGAGGTGGCCGTTGTTGCGGCGGATATCCTCCCGGAGGGCGGCCAGCACCCTTTCTTTCCTGTTTTCCGGAACGCCCATGCGCAGGGCCAGGATGTTGCCCCCACGGGGACCGTAGCTGCCCGTGGCTTCGTCGTAGAAATGGCTGTGGAAGGCTGCGGCTGTGTTTTCCGCCAGCCTCTGGTATTCCGCGGCTTCGGTGGTTTTGCCCAGGACCATGGCGCTGGTGGCGGTGAAGGAGGCGCAGCGCCAAAGGTAGAAGGTGTGGACCATTTCATCGGGAGGAAGTTCCCCGGGAGCGCACCAGTCGCCTAGATTGATCCACCGGTTGGGACTTCCGGGATCGGGGGCCTTTGAATGCATGATCCCTTCGGGGGAGGTCCACGTGAGCATATAGCGGAGGTATCCCTTCATGGCGTCATAGTTGTCGCGGAGAATCGTCGTGTCTCCGTAATGGAGGTAAAACTCCCGGGGCATGATGCAGATGGCGGCACCCCAAGCGGGACCGCCCCCGCATCCGGGTTGCCAGGGAGCCCCGTTGGGGACGTAGCCGTTATCCGGATTCTGGGCCCCCCGCATGTCGCCGATCCACTTGGTATAAAACGCCCGGGTGTCGAAATTGTGCATTACCGTCACGCAGGCCACCTGCCCGTCGCCGGTATAGGGGGAGCGCTCCCGGTGGGGACAGTCGCTCGCCACCCCTCCGTGGAAGTTGTCAGTCTGGCTGCGTCTCCATATTTTATGAATTTTGTTGAAAAGAGTGTCGGAACTGATAAAATGGCCGGTGGTTGAGACATCGGAATAGACCGCCTCGGCGATGATGTCTCCGGGGCGGAGCTCTCCGGGCCAGTTGAGAATCTCCGCCTCCCGGAAGACAAACCAGGTAAAGCGGGAGGAATATGATTCAAATCCTTCTCCCTTCAGGGTGTAGGAATTGTCGCCCACTGCCGACTCGCAGCGATAGCGGATATCGATGCGCCGTCCCGCCTCTCCCTTCACCCTGATGATGCGTAGCCAACCGGAGATCTCCTCACCGAAGTCGACGAGATAGTGGCCTTCGCCAAGTTTTGTGGTTTTCACCGGTGCCAGCCTTTCCATGATGCGGTCAGGGGGGGCTGTCTGGGCTTGAAGGGTCCCGCCCGGTGGTTTGCGTAAGGCGGCGGCCTCCCATCCGGTATCGTCAAATCCGGGTTCTGCCCATCCCGCTTGCTCCTTCCGGGCGTCGTAATGCTCGCCGTCATACACATTGTCGAGGAGAATGGGTGAGGGGGAGGCTTTCCAGTCTGGCCCGCTGGCGATCACCTCCCTGCTGCCGTCGGCATAAGTGATGTGAATCTGGCCCAGGAAGCGGGGCGTGCCGTATCCTTGGCACCAGTAATTCCCGGGATTGAAAAAGCCGTTTCCCAGGATGACCCCAGCGGCGTTTTTGCCGGAACGGAGGAGGCCGGTGATGTCGTAACAGAGGTAGAAAACCCGGTATTCGCTGAAGTTGTTGCCGGTCATAATACCGATTTCCCCGGCACTTATGCGAGGACCGTACAGGGAGACGGCAGGGACCATGACGTCATCGCCGGCTTTCGTGCCGTTGATGTAGAACTCGAAAAATCCCAGTCCGGTCACATAGGCCTTGGCCGACTGTATGGGACGTTCTATTGTAAAGCTTTTCCTGAGGAGGGGGGCGGGGGAGGGCATCTCCCCGGCGGGACGATGGCGGAAGCCGGCATGTTTGGCACTCCGGGGATAAGGAGGCCGGGGCAGGGGATCTTGCCCTTCCCATGGGGCGCCGATCCAGCGGGCCTGCCAGTCTGATGGTTCCAATAGTCCCATGCCCCAGTATGCCGGTGGACTCCAGGCACTCACCCTGCCGTGACGGTCCCATACCCTGACCTGCCACCAGCACTCCTGGCATGAGGCCAGCGGTTCCCCTGCATACCTGATGTTCAGGGAGTTCCCGGAAAGGACTTTCCCTGAAGCCCAGCCCAGGTTTTTGCCGGCAGTAAGATCCTCACGGCTTCCTGCGACCCTGATTTCATAGGCCGTCTGAATCTGGCCATGGTCATGCCTTCCGGGGATGTTGACCCAGGAAAGACGTGGCCTGGCAATGTCGATGGCCATGGGATTATTAAGGTATTCGCAGAGGAGGCGCTCAGGCTTCAGGGCGGCACCGGCCAGGAAAGGCAGGATCATAACGCAGAAAAGTAACAACCCGTGCAGCAAAAAAAACTGCGGGTGGATCGGTTTGTCCTGCCGCCGGTTGTGCAAACTGCCTGGCTGCTGGTAACTGTCATAAAATTTCATAAAATAGAATGTTAACATGTTGCTTATACTGAAGCCGGCAAATGTTTCCCGGAAATTGGATCACCGGCTTGCGGCTGATGGGCACGCAGGACGGTAAACGTAAAGATAGCCTAAAGGTAGGAAATAGCGGGCAATTTCCTTTGTCCTCCGGAGTGGTTGTATCCGGAACTGCACGTTCAAATGCAAATGCCGTTTGTTTCTCCGGTCTGCAGCGGGATAGGCATGTTCGGCATGGCAGGTAACCCTTTAATGCACCTGTAGCAAAAATCCTGGACCATCCAAAAATATAAAAGGGCAGCGGCTAATCGAGTAAACGGCCGGTGAGCCGTTAGGTATCTGATTAGCTTATAATTTTCAACACAAGTGATATTTCGTTTGGTTTCGCTGAAGAAGGCAGTGTAACAATTAATCCTTTTTCTGTTCTTTGGAATATAACCTTTTTATCTGACCCTAAAAGTTGGATATCTTTTAATTCTCCTTCGAAAAGAGGACTATCTTTTGCCAACGATTTTATTGTTAGCTTATCTTCTGTAGGCCATGCTAATACATGCGCATACAAAATATTTTCTTTCACTACAAAACGAATATCTTCTTCTGTATATGGTTTATGCCTTCCTTCATTGAACCCCTGAGCATTAATGGGATTTGATGTTTCTGCAACCGGACCTTCACCAAATATAATCCAAGGCCTGGTCCCATAAACACTTTCTTTATTTATATCCATCCAGGCGGCTATATCATGCAGTATGCCTTCTTCTTTATCATCAATGGTTCCGTCACCACGCAAGGGAATACTAAGAAGCATATTGCCATTTTTACTGATGATATCTATAAGCATGTGAATAACAGTCCTGGCTGATTTATATCTATCATTATCATAAACAGACTTATCATAGTGCCAATGACCAATGCAAGTACAAGTTTGCCAGGGTTTTTCCTGTATCTGGTCGGGAATGCCCTTCTCCACATCCCAAACCAGACATTCTTTCTGGCTATCTGTTAATATTTTGGCAAACACAACAGCTTCATTCTTTCCATTATTTTCTTTGATGCTTTTGTTATATAAATGGGCTGTAGCTTTTAAACCAACATCACTAACAGGGTACAGAGGCATACTTGTATCATCGTAATATACCAAATCCGGATTATGTTTGTTTATCATATCAATATTTCGATCTAGAAAATTCTGATAATACTCTTTTGTAGGAATCGATGCTCCATTTTCCCATCCCCACTGACTATGGATACGATGTGTATTTTCGCTTTCCTGGCTCAATGCGTGATTTTGGACATAAAGCTCCTGCGGATCATAGCCTTCCCACCATTTATCTTTACCATCTTCTTTTGTTAATTTACCATCATAAGGAATCCCTTTCTTATCCCCTTCTTTGTCTGAGCGTTGAGCTGCTTCATACCATGTCCATGCATGAGAAGAATGTATACTTACTCCAAAGTACATGCTATTGGTGCGGGCTGCCTTCTCCCATCCTGCTACAATATCTTTACGAGGGCCGATATTTACTGAATTCCATTTTTGGTACTTACTATCCCAGAGATCAAAATTATCGTGATGATTACCTAATGTAAAAAAATACTTTGCTCCAGCCTTTTTATACAAAGTCATTAACTTTTCCGGGTCCCAATTTTCAGCTTTCCAGCTGTTTATCACGTCCTTAAATCCAAATTCCGAAGGATGTCCATAATTTTCCACATGCCATTTATACTGACGACTGCCTTCATCGTACATGCCACGGGCATACCAATCACCTTGTTCCGGCTGGCATTGTGGGCCCCAATGTGCCCAAATTCCAAATTTCGCATCCCTGAACCAATCAGGTGCTTGTCCATATTGAGATAAAGATTCCCAATTCGGCTCAAATGGCCCTTCTATCATTTTTTCGTGTTTTGGCACACAAGAAACAGATAGAGTTATCAGAAGCAGTAAAATAATTCTGTTAGTTTTCATATGTTCATTTTCTTAATCTATTATTCTGATTTTTTGAAATCTTATTACCTTACCAAAGTATGATAATGGTTAAAATTGGCTTTATTTTTATTTATTCACATCTAAAACAGTCTAAAAGATTCCTAAAAACTGAATTCAAACTTAGTTGGTAGAGTACTCTACTTTTGTTGTCAGGCTTAGCATCTATTTTGCTGCGTTGTATTCTAACTATGTAATTCTTTTCAGAAATATTTTTTGTGATAAAAAAAGAAAACAGGCTGGTATCTACACAACCTGTTTCTTCTTTTAATTAATTATACCCTTGATTCTGCTTCAAATTTTTATTGATGTTTAAATCATTCTGAGGAATTGGAAAGTACCGATTATGAGCAGCCCAAGTACGTGTTTCAAATATATAATACATATCTTCATCCACTGGCGATGCTGTTGCACCAGAACCACGATAATTTGGTGCATTAGGATCATCCGATAATTTCACTCCGGTGAAAGAATGATTCAACTCTTGCTCAGCAATACCCCAACGTAATACATCAAAGTAGCGGAATCCTTCGAACGCAAGCTCAACCCTTCGTTCTTTTCGAACAGCCTGTCGAACCAAATCCTGACTTCCAACATCGGCTATCTGAACTGGAGGCAAATTAACACGATCCCTTATATCATTGATTGTTAGGTCCAGCAATTGTTGATCAACATTTCCCGGGGCACGCTCATTTACAGCTTCTAAATAGCTAAGCAGGACCTCAGCATAACGCATAATCGGAGTATAGGTATACGTTGCATAGGGATTTGAAACACTTGCATCTAATCCCTTTTTCGGACAGTAACCGTTAAACAAAGTGTATCTGTTATAACTATCTCTCTTATTCGGGCCTAAAAAGCAGTTATAGGTTACATTATTGAAGGTAGTTCCTTTGTATGTTCCTAAGGGTGGTAAAAAAATAGACGCATATAACCTGAGATCACGATTGATATAGGGATCATCGTCATCATAAACAGCAGAGTTAGCAATGTCTTTTCCGTCACTACAAAAATATGATTTCACCAGTTCATTGTATGGAGCAAACTGATGCCATCCTCCAAGAGCTTCCGGAGACAAATAGATATACCGTGAGGTTGTTATATTATCTTTCAAATATTGGATACTGAAAATCATTTCTGAACTGTATTCTCCTCCAATCTGAAAAAGTTTTTCATAGCTAAGGTCACCATTGCTCCGGTCAATTTCATATACTCCTGAATCGATAACATTTTTCAAAACAATTGAAGCATCACTCCATCTTCCCTGGGCAAGATACAACCTGCTCAATAGCACCTGTGCGGCACCTTTTGTAAATCGTCCATACTCCGATGAAACCCGTTCTGATGGAAGTATTGCAATAGCAGCTTTTAAATCATCTTCAACTTTTTTGTACACATCGGCCTGTGGAGTTTGAGAGATTGAATTTGCATCATCAACACTTAAGGTCGTTAAGGGCATTGGCACATCTTTCCAATGGAAAGCAAGATAAAACAAGTAATATGCCCGTAAGCATTTAACTTCTGCAGCCCACAAGACTTTTTTACCTTCATTCATCGGGCAATCTACGATTTTATCCAAAAACGTATTGTAATGAGCAATTTGAGAATAAGCATTCGACCAATATCCGAGGATATTGCCACTTGTAGCCACGGTATTGCTAGTAGCCATACCAAGCGTTGTGAAATTTTCCTTTTCAACACCGTTCCCTCCTGCAAGATCCAAATAAATCAAACCCTGAGGATGTGCAAAATCTTCATGTGTCCATCCACTAGGAAACCTATAACATCCAACCAATGCCAACAAAGCATCTTCCTCACCAGTCCAAAAGTTAGCATCTGAAATGGAAGTGAGTGGTTGTTTATCCAATAAACCTTCACAGCCTGTGCCTGAAAAAAGAATCAGTGAAATAATAAAGGCTGCTAACATTATTTTTATATTTATTTGTTTCATAACTGTCATTTATTTCAAATGTTAATAAGTTAAAATTTTGCATTTATTCCAAAAGAATAAATACTGTTAATCGGATAAAAGGAAGGAGCATCTCCGGTAGATATTTCGTTTTCCGGATCCCAACCTTTATAGAAGGAGTTAAAATTGTACAGGTTCTGTCCACTGAAAAATACCCGTAATTGCTGAAGTCCAAGTTGACTTACAAAACTTTTTGTGAATGTGTAACCTAGTTGGACATTTTTTATTCTTAAGAAACTGGCATCTCGCAGCCAATAGTCAGAAACCTGCAAGTTCGTGTTGCTCATATTTAGAGTCTCTAAACGGGGATATTTAGCCCATTTATCAGGATTCTTTGTCGTCCATCGGTTATCGACTTGCCATTGTTGAATTTGTCCACCGTTGTAAAAAGTATAGGCCATGTATGACCCGATTAATCTTTGATGGCCCCCTAAGCCTTGTAAAAGAGCTGAAAAATCAAATCCTATGTAAGAAGCGTTGATACTTAATCCATAATAAAACTTGGGAGTGGTACTTCCGATTACTGATCTGTCATAAGTGGAATTCACCATTCCGTCGGGTACTCCATCCGGCCCGCTTATATCTTTGTAACAAATATATCCAGGTTTTAATCCGCCTTTACTGATTAATTGATTTGGTGCTGCATTAATTTCATCTTGGTCAACAAACAATCCGTTTGTTTTGTACCCATATATAATGCCCAAAGGTTCTCCAACAATCCGGTTGTTGTTAATGTCAGTTAATGCCCCATCAGCAAGTTCTTCAACTGCATTTTGGATATAGGTGAAATTTGGGGCGAAACTTAATCTGACATCTTTGCCAAATTTGGTATTATATTCGATGTTTATTTCTATCCCTTTATTGGAAACAGCTCCAATATTTGATTGGCCTACACTTCGTCCCATTATTCTAGTAACCTGAACCGAAGAAAGAATATTATCGGTGTACTTATCAAAGTAATCAATTCCTCCGTTTATTTTGCCGGACCAAAGATTAAAATCTATACCTATGTTCAAAATTCGGGTTGTCTCCCAAGTTATTTCCGGGTTATTGAAAGTTGTGATCCGTGCCCCCGACACCATAGTCCCCGGACTCCCCCAAACAGCATTTTGCCCTAATGAGTAAGTCTGCTGGTAAGGGTATGTGCCAATATTTTGATTACCAAGAACACCCCAGGACCCACGCAATTTTAAATTGTTAATCACATTATTTAATTCTGAATTCTGCCAGAACTTTTCTTGTGAAATCCTCCATCCAGCTGATACAGAAGGGAAAAACCCCCAACGCCCGTTACTTGCAAAACGGGAAGAACCATCATACCTGGCATTCATCTCCATTAAATAACGATCCAGATAAGAATAGTTAATCCTTCCAAAATAAGATAAAAGGGACCATTCGTTAGAATAGCCGTTATTGGACATGCTCGAAGCTGCCCCTGAAGTAAGTTCATACAAGTAGTTATTTGGAAAGGTATTTCTATATCCTGTCAAATAATTCTCTTTATACTCATCAAAGGTGGAACCGGCCAATATGTTAATTGAATGCGAAGCGAGTTGTTTTTCATATTTTACCAAACCTTCAAAGGCTTTGTAAGTATTATTGCCTGAAACAACCGATAAAGTAGCTGGACCAACGGTTTTTGAATCATCAAAATAGGTTTTGGCACGGTAGGCCTTATTGTAATTGGTATTGTAAGTAATCCCCGTTTTTCCACTAACCGAAAGGCCTTTAATCGGTGTTGCCCAACTAAATTGCACGGTTCCGGTAATATTTACAACATTATTTTTCACAAATGATTCGCTTGCAAGCCAGGCTTCTGGGCTATAACTATCCTGATAGCCGAAAGAACCATCCGACTTATGTCCGGCATAAATTGGACCTTGCCGAACCGCATATCCAATTATACCATCGATACTTTGGGGTTCACCATTCGGCGCTTTGTACAAATTGGTGTAGGAGTTCAAGTGGGTATCCAACGTTAGGGATTCCAGAAGCTTACTTTTTGTATTCCACAAGACGTTATATCGTTCGTTGGAAGTTTTTGCAGTCATCCCGTCTTGCTTCCAGTAACCTATCGAAAAATTTTGGATTATTCTTTCATTTCCACCCTGAAGGCCGATATTATGCCTTTGCTGAAAGCCTGACCCTGAATTCAGTAACCATTCCAAATGGTTTACATTTGGATAGTTATCCAAGTCTGAACCATCTTTAAATTTTTGAATTTGCTCGGTGGTATAGGCTGCAGAATTACCCATATTTTCCATGGCTTCATTATAATAGGTGGCATATTCCCATGATGATAAGAATTCAGGAAGTTCAGTTGGCTTTTGCCATCCTAATGAGTTATTGTAAGAAACCCTGAATTTTCCATCTTTTCCTTTATTGGTTTGTATCAGAATGACACCATTAGCTGCACGGCTACCATATATCGAAGCTGAAGCTGCATCTTTCAAAAATGAAATACTCTCTACATCGTCAGGGCTTACATCATCAATACTCCCTGCCATACCATCAATAAGAACCAGTGGATTATTTCCTGCACTGGAAAAGGTGCCGGTACCTCTGATTCTAACAGTCGCACTTGTTCCAGGTCGCCCTGAATTCTGAACTACACTAAGTCCCGGCACCAAACCAGCAATCGCCTGAGAGGTTGTAGCGACAGGTTTATTAGCCAAGTCCGTGGCTTCGATTGCTGCAACTGAACCTGTTAAATTAACTTTTCTTTGTGTGCCATATCCAACAGCTACAACCTCTTCTATACCAATAGCGTCAATTTCTAATGTCACATTAATAGTTGCCTGATTTCCAACTACCACTTCCACTGTACGCATCCCTACAAACGAAAATACCAGCGTGGCATCTTCCGGGATGTTAGCCAGGGAAAAATCTCCGTAGGCATTGGTTACAGTTCCCTGTGTGGTTCCTTTTTTTACAACGGTAACACCCGGCAGCGGTTGTCCGCCCGAGTCTGTAACTTTTCCTGAAATTGTGCGTTGCTGTTGTGCATGTTCAGTTAAAAACGATGGCGCCAGGATAATTTTCCGATCGGTAATGGTATAAACCACGTCGGTGCCTGCAAAAAGTATATCGAGAATTTCATCGATTTTTTTGTTTTTTACCGAAAGATTCACGTTACGATTTAGGTCCACCAGTTTTTCGTTGGCAAGGAAGAAAAACTCTGAAAATTCTTCGATCTCATCCAGTACATCTTCCAGTCTGGTGTTGGTGTAATCTAAAGAAAGCTTCGTTTTCTGGGAATACACCTCATTTGCGAATGTTTGAAGGATTACTGCGAGCATTAAAAATACTGTAATTCGCATAATTCTGAATGTTTTCGTTAAACAACTGAAATCACATTCATGAAAGGATTTGATTTTTTTCATAAATTTGTAAAATTTAAGGTTAAAAAATTCGTAATAGATTTTTTTAGGAAATCGTTGGCGCGATTTCCTTTTTTATTCCTGCTTAAGGTCTGTCACGTGAATTCATTTTAGCTCTATTGTTAGGTTTTAATTAGAATTATTTTACCTTTTTTCTCTGTATATCAGTACTTTTTTCTTTTGATATGTTCCGTCGTCAAGCACTTTCCGTTCAATGATTCGGTAACGAATGGGTGAAATCATGCTCACGTAATGTAGCACCTCTTCGAGTGAATCGTCCTGAAATGTTCCCCTGATTACGTCCTTCTCCAAATCCTTATCCATCAGTTCCACCTCTACATTATACCATCGTGCAATTCGCCGTGCCACTTCAGGCAACGGGTCACTTCGAAACATCAGTTTACCTTCCACCCATGCAGCATATTTCTTTGGATCGGTTGTCGTAACATGAACAGAATTCTTGCTATAAACAAGTCTGTCATTGGACTTCATTTCAACTTCGGAATTCAGTCCAGGTGCAGTAAACTCCACTTTCCCCTCCTCGAGCACCACTTCCACGTAATTTTCTTCGGGGTAGGCATTCAGATTAAATTTAGTTCCCAAAACTGTTACTTTCGATCTCCCTGCATAAATTATAAACGGATTTGAGACATCTTTTTTTACATCAAACCAGGCTTCACCCCGAATGGTTACCTGCCTGTTATAATTGAAGGGAAGTTGATATTCCAATAAAGAGCCGCTGTTCAGCCAGCCCCTGGTTCCATCGGGCAGGTCGAAACTGATTCTTGATCCCAGTGGCGTATGAATAGTGGAAGTGATGGGATTTTCGGTCACATATAATGTCTCGACCGTAGGTTTTTTAGCAAACCATATTCCACCGGCAATCAGCAACGGAATCAACAAAATAGCCGCTGCCGCCGAATACCAACGAAAAATTTTCCGCGTGATTGTTTGTTTTTTTCGGTTTTCAACCACATGTATTCTGTGGTGGATACTGTCGAGTAAATTAGAAAGATTGTAATCAACACCTTCATTGTTTTCAAGGTACTTCTTCCACTCGCTCTTTAAGTAGTATTTTAACTCATCGTTGTCTTCTTTCTCAGCAAAAAGCGAATAAACATAACGGATTTCTTCTGCATCAGACTGCCCTTTGCTGAACCGGACGAGTTTTTCTATATCGGATTGTTGTATCATTTATTCTTTTTAATATTCCAAGAGGATTTTTTCTAACTAACTTAACTAAACCGGGAAGTTAATTTTTATTCCCTTTATAGAGTAATATCCCTGACGAAGGAAAATCTCACGGTCAAAAATGATTTTTTATTTCCCATAATTTTAAAAGGTATTAAATTCCTCGTGCCAGTCTTGCAAATCCAATGATTCACAATTAGGTAACAAGGTCAGGATAATGTTGGGTTCTTTCCTTTTTTCTGAGGTTAAAGATTGGGAATAAGGTTTTTTTCATTTTTTTGACCCCAATTAAAAGTTAGCACAGTTTAAGCTTAAATTTACAGGTATGGTAAAGCAAAAGCGAAAGAGTGCAAAAATGAAGACCCGGATGGTTCTGGAGTT
>JAGVVH010000068.1 GCA_019135895.1 Bacteroidota bacterium
CTGCAGATATTATCAAACAACTAGCTAACTTTACTATAGGTGTTCCTATTGGGAATTCATATTATACTGATGTTGAAATGAAATATGTATATCCATGTGAATTTCAAAATAGTAATGGACAATGCTTAACTTTTGAGGATTTTCAGGAGTATACTTTAAATCACCAGTGTCTTTCCACAACAGAAATTAATTTCTACAAGAACGGTTTGGTTCAAATTGGAAATCTTCTAAAACCAGTAGGCAAAAGTGTAATATCGTATCATTTGTTTGATGATACTGCTTTTGGATTGTGTGGCTCTGATCAACATGATTGTTGGTATATGGGTCATTTTGCTGAGATTAAATATGCAATCTGGCATACAAGTTCAACACCTCCTCACTCGTTCTAAAATTAATCAATCCAAATAGGTCAAATTGACCTATCTGGATTTAATTCCTAATAAGTATGAAGAAACCAATTGCTTTTATATTATTGCTAAAGATTGCTATTCCTTTTCAAGTATTTCCTCAATCATCCTTTGAGTTGACCATCTCAAATGTAAAAGATCAGATAATCAATTCAGTAGTAGAAAACGATGAAAGTGGGTTCGTTTTAGCTGGACGAATCCATAATTTTGAAACAGGTTTACCAGGAGGATATATCCTAAAAGTTGATTGCAATGGAAGTTTATTATTGGAATCTATAATTCAACCAGAAGATTCCGCCTCATGCCAATTTTTCAATATTCATTACTTCAATAACTATTATTATATATTAGGCTCAAAGTCAATAGTTAATACAGATCAATGGGCCTTATGGTTTTTAATGCTAAACTCAGAGCTTGGAGTCGAAAGTGAAAAATTAATATATCTCCCGACTAATAAGTGGATTTCTTACATGAATTCAATAATTGATTCTGACAGTAACATTATGATAACAGGCTACACGACTCACTATGATACAATTTCACCCTATAACCACGATCCCTTCTATGTTAAACTTTCCATAACAGGAGATTCATTAAATTCTGTTTTTTTTTCAACCTCAAGTATCTGGGATCGACCGTTTGATTTGATTGAAAGTAAGGATAGTGCCAATTACCATGTATTTTATAGTTATTATGATAATACATCAGCCGGGCAAATGGTAACTATTAATAAGAATTTTGAATTTCTCAACGTATTACCCATTCCTTTAGGCGTGCATAATTACTATTCACCTGTTTTTATTAATGATACTTCAATTTTAGTTTGTGGCGCCGGAACCTCTGCGCAATCTTACGTTAACCAACTAAATGTAGTCTCAATGACAGAGGCAGGTCAATTAGTTAGTTACAATCATTTCTTCAAAAATGAAACTATGAGAGAACAGCCTGCAATGTATCAAGGTGTTAGTAAACTAGGAAATAATTTGTACGTTGGTGGTACTTCTAATTACGACTATTACAATCCGTTTTGGAGTTCTTTCAATTCATGGTTTCATTTGATTAAAATAAGTGTCGATTTAACTCCAATATGGGAATACTGGTATGGTGGCGATGCCTATTATTTTCTTTATAGCATTCTTGCTACAAATGATGGAGGGTGCTTAATGGTTGGTAATCGTTACGATGATGACACACAAGACCAAGAACGAGATATTTATATTGTTAAAGTTGATAGCAACGGTTTGATAACATGGACACAGGAAATACCTATTGATAAACCAGAAACAATGGTTTATCCAAATCCGGGCACAAACCAGTTGAATATTAAAACTATCAGCAATGAAATAGACTTTGAACTGCTAAGCATAAACGGACAAGTTGTGATTAGGCAAATGCTATATGATAATTGTTCAAATATAAATGTAGAATCGCTAAAATCGGGTATTTACTTTTATAGACTTTTTGACAAAAAAAATAAAACAGTTGAAACGGGGAAATGGATTAAATATTAAACCTGATTAATTCGATAGGAATTTGTATTAATCTCAAAAACCATGCCGAATGAGTAATTTATTGTTATACAATGCTTCACCTTTTAAATGCAATGCATTAGAAACGGTTTTGGTTTCTGAATCAGACTTACAGCTTATTAGTTACTCCCTAATGAATTAATCAGGTTAAAGAAAAGAAGAACTTAATGCTTATAACAAAAGCTAAATGCAAGCGGGCAGATAGTGCTGATTTGAAGTATCAAACACTAAATAAACATAGGGGATTATTGAATGTTTAGTACTTTAAAATGCCCGCCTGCACTTAGCTTCGGCCGTTACCTGCAAGGCTATGAATTGTCTAACTTAACAAATTAATTATGTTCATGAAATGTAAAATGTGATGGTCTAAAAAAAACTGGACAGGAATTTAGTAATTTTCTAATTTCTGTCATATGAAAAAGTCAAGAAGAATATTTACAGCTGAATTTAGAGCGAAGATTGCCATAGTGTCGATAAATAATAACAAGACCCTTTCTGCGCTTGCTCAGATTTTCCCAATACATACGCATCTGATTATACATCGGTAGT
>JAGVVH010000038.1 GCA_019135895.1 Bacteroidota bacterium
CTTATTATTAATTTGCAGATCTTCTTTTTTTGTCAGAGGAATAATTCTTAGATCTTCCAAAGTCTTGATCTTTGAAATATCAATTTTTTCTTTTTTAAAAAGATTTTTATAGTATGGTGAAAGCCGATTAACGTAATCAAGAGTTTCAATTAACTTCTCTTCTTGAAATTTTTTAATTATAGATAATGGTTCTCTTTCTATATTCGGGTAAAAATTCATCTTTATTTATTTAATAAATCCTTGTTCAATTAACCATCGATGGAAAGTGGAACTCCAATTTGAAATTTCACCTCCATTTTTTAGACCTAATCCAAAACCGTGTCCACCAGTTTTGTATAGTAAAAATTTGTGTTTAATAGCTTTAGCATTCAATGCTTTATCTAATTCAAGACTATTATGATAATAAACGACAGGGTCATCTTCAGTAGCAACGAGAAATACCGGAGGCATATCATCAGGAATTTGCATTTCAAGAGAAAAATGATCAACTTCTTGTTTGGAATAATTATTCCCAAGTAAATTTTTCCTGGATCTGACATGTGCCAAGCTATCTTGCATAGAAACCACAGGGTAAACAGGAACAATAAAATCGGGTTTCAAATTGCCTGAATAAGATACTCCAATATTTTTAAGATAATTTTCTTTATGAAAAGCCCCTGCCATTAAAACAAGGTGTCCGCCGGCTGAAAAGCCCATAACTCCAATTCGTTGGGAGTCAATATTATATTTAGCGCTGTTTTCCCGAACAAATGATATTGCCATCTGAACATCTTCAATCATAGCAGGATGATGATAACCATGGCTACTCACTCTGTAACGGAGAACAAAAGCAGTTACGCCAATTGAATTCAGCCACTCTGCAACCTGAAATCCTTCGTGAGGCATCCCGAGATGATGGTAGCTTCCTCCGGGGCAAATAATAACTGAAACGCCGTTACGTAAAGAATCCGGGGGCAAATAAACATATAGTCGAGACTTCTGATGACGCATTGTTTGCGTATTTTTCCACAAATATATTTTTTCACTTTGAGAATATAGACTCAAAACAGAAATTAATAGGAAAAATATACTCAACAATATTCTTTTCATTATTCAAAAATTATATAGATTGAAATAAATAATATTACTTTAATTTTTAAATTTCAGCAATTCATCCATTTCATTTTCATTAAGTTCTTTATACTGTGGATTGAACAGCTTATTATCAGCATAACTAAAGTTGACCATATAGTTTTTCTCTTTATAAAAAGATAATTTGGAATTCATATCAGGACAGCTTTCAATGTAAATAATTTCTGCAGGATTAATATTGAATTTATTACAAATTTGCATAGCAAGTGAACAAGAAACATAGGTAACAGATGTTCCCGGATTGTCCAAATAGAGCTCAGTTACAATGATAACTTTTTTCTTATCATAATCAAAAATTGAGAGTCCGCACCTTGAGGGTAATTCCCATTCTCCCAAGAAATCAAAATATTGATCAATATATTTGCCAATTGTTTGCATAGTTGATAATTCTACTTTTTGGTTTTATTAATTTGATTTACAACTTTTTTTCCAAAACTTAAATTGATAAGTTCTCTTTTACGGGGTCTGAAAGTCCCTTCATCCATTTCACGTAACATCACCTTAGTGAATAATCTGAACATTTTTTGTTCTTGGGTTTCATCTTTGTAAAAAGTATCCCAGGCATATTCGTATAACTCCTGCAATCTTTCAGG
This sequence comes from Bacteroidota bacterium, assembly GCA_019135895.1. Lineage (GTDB taxonomy): Bacteria > Bacteroidota > Bacteroidia > Bacteroidales > WCHB1-69 > JAGVVH01. Next base: position 1,725 of record JAGVVH010000038.1, read on the forward strand.
TGACATATGTTTTGGTTGATAAACCACTTGCCCTGCATTATAATGATTCCAGTCAAAGTCAAAAATACGATTATCACGTCTTAGGTCATCAAAAGCTTTAGTGTGTGGAAACGGAGATAAAACGGTAAATTCTGCCAGATCAAGATCAATTTCCAGCAAGAAATCAATTAATCTAAGAATATCATCTTCTGTTTGATTGTCAAGTCCAAGCAATATAGTGCCTTCAACACCAATACCATAATCATGGTATCTTTTAACACGTTCTTTGATATAGTCTGAAGTATCAAATACAGCTTGATAAACATACCAGGCACCGGCCTGAGCTGCCAAATCCAGCACTTCAGGTTTATCTTCAATTGTGTGACTGATCCATTTTTTCTTCAACGGTATCATTGCCTTGAAAAGTTCTTTTTCCCATTCCGTATCTTGTGCCAGAGAATTATCAACAATAAAAAGGCGATTATTATCAATCGTCTCTAGTTCCTCAATGGATTTTGCTACTGGCCGAGGACGAAATGAGCGTCCTCCCAAGTATGAAACCGCACAGGGATAGCAACTGAAACGGCACCCTCTGGATGCGTGAAACAGGTCAACCATCTGAACCCCTTTATGATTATATAAATGATATTTGTATAAGTCGCGCCTTGCCGGTCCTACTAATGAAATGTCCGGGTGTTTCCCCATAAAATTGTAGATTTTTTTCAACTTACCTTCACGCCAGTCATTCAAGACATCTTCCATTCTTCCTTCAGC
>JAGVVH010000550.1 GCA_019135895.1 Bacteroidota bacterium
TTGACGGCAAAAGCACCATCTGATTTTGCTGATATTCTTTAAATTTAATTTTATTTATTTTCATGATTAAAAATAACATTTTTAACCATATGATTGATAGAAAATTATTAAAAGCTATCAACTTTATTCTGTTGATTATAAGGAATTTAAATATTTTCTATTTTGAAACAACCTCTACATTTTTCCCTGTTTTCCATGACATCAATTTCATTTTGGGGCGAACCCCGTTTATTAATTACAATTGTGAAATGAACAAGGAATATTATATTTGCAAGCAGTCCTAAAAAGTGAAAGCATCATTGACCGAGATTGATTTTGAAGTGAGTTAATTCTACTTGAAACTTCACTTTTGCTTGTAAAGCATTAAACACTCTCATTAGTGTTTCAATGGTGACATTACTGGTATTATTTTCAATCCTTGAAATTTGGGCTTTTTGCACACCAATTAGTCTTCCAAGCTCTTCTTGTGTTAATTTACGTTCTTGTCTTGTCTGTTTAATTGCTTGTCCAATTAAGTCCAATTGTAATTCATACTCAAATTTGTCTCGGTTAGGAGTCCCAATTTCCCCAATAAGTTTGTCTTGAACTTCGTTTAATGTAAGCGTTTTCATTTCTTTTTTATTTTATAGGTTCCTTTGTTTTAAAATACTGTAAACGTATTTGCATAGCCTTTTGAATTTCTTTCTCAAGTGTTTTATTACTTTTCTTGACAATTCCATGTGTTGAAACCACAAGAATATTCTTTGAATTAGTCTTGTCCCAAAATGCAAAAAGTCTGTAATGAGTTTTTTGATAAAAAGTTCTAAATTCCCATATTTCGTCATTTAATTTTTTAAATAGTTCAGCATCTTGAATGATTTGAGCCTTTCTCATATTAAAAAGGATTTTTTCTGAGTGTTTCTTTTCTAGATTGGAGAGAAATTCATAAGTTTCGTCAAGAAATACGATATCAAAAAGCTTTTCCATCTATTAGATTTTTGAAAGGGCAAAGATATATAAAAAGTTTCATTATATAGAAACTTTTTGAAAAAATATATTTTTATTTTAATGGGGCTAAACAGTCGTGCCCTTTCAATAGTGGGGGATTCCGGAGGACTGAACTGTGTCAAGTTACAACGGAAGTTGAAGCAGGCGAAAAAGCTTGAATATATTACATTTGGGCTTATTTTGGATATACATTTTTAGCGCTTCGGCTTTTTATCTTTCAATTTATTCAATTCATTTTTTTTTATCCAAAGTTCGTATCCAAGTGTATCTGTCAAACTTTTATACATCACAAAGTCAAAGTGCTTTCCATCTTTGCAGAACTTCGAAGGTTTGACAATTCCAAAAGTATAATACTCGTCAAAATGTCTGCCAATATTTACATTGTCAAAAAAAATCGTATCATTTTTTATATGATATTTTCCTTTAGTTTCTGTCACTCCAAAGCACACATTTCGTAACCTAAAAGTAAAGTCATCTTTTAATTGTAAAGTTGTCATACAGTTTGCAGCCCCTTCTCTTTCAGCAAAAAGAATATCTCTACCTTCAAGTTTGTCAAAATTTATAAGTCCATTTGGTCTTAAAAACGTAATTGTCAATACAAAAACCAAAAGTCCAATAGTAAGAAGTCTCAATTTGTATCCGAACTTTTCTTTTATTGAAAGGTAAAGTTGTCTGATTAATGATATTACAAGACCAAGGTAGATTATAATCAAAAGTAAAAAAGATGGAAATGCAAATAATCCAAGTTTTCCTTCCCAATAGTAACTCGTATTCACTAATAAGAAGAAAATTATCGTAGTTATTATTAATCCGTACTTTTTCATTTCTCTTCTGTTTGTATGTTTTTTTAACTGGCAGCTAAAGGTTCCGTGTATAAAATCGTTGGGAATTTGCAAGCTTCCACCTATCAAGTTCCCAAACCATTTTTTAAATGTTATATGGTTCATATTTAGAACTGTCTCCCCTATGTTTTTTATTGCGTGATGCCAGTTTTTTATTTAAATCAGTCTTAGAATTATAAATCCAACTACTAAAAATATTGAAATCCATCCAATTATGCGTTTCCGTTTCTTGTTGTAAAGCTTCTTTCTCAAAGTCTCAATTGTAGATATTAAACAATTTCCGATGCTAAATCCAGGGAAGGGCAACATGTTCAGAATGCCAATGATAATCAGGTTTAATGATAAAATCATTAAATAACCTCGAAAATTGTTAATCTTTGATATAGCAACAAATCCACTAATTCCCTTATATGCCAAGGGATTGGAGTTAATTAAAATCAAAGATTGTTTACAGAGCGTTTTGAATCTGTCAATTACATCAGAAAATCCAAAGCTTTTTGTTGTTAGGATAATTTTATTTTCGCCATTAGAGTCAAACATTATTGGAACAATAAGATTGTCTTTATTATTTTGCATTAGCAAAATTTTATCCGAATCTCTTAAAACTATTTTATTATGAATTCCATTTTTTTCTACAGATACCTCAACATCACCATTTTCAATAATTATTCGTTTAACAATATCAGATACTTTTTCTATCTCTTCGCCATTTATTGATTTTATTTTCATACTATCTTGAAATCCCATTTCTTCTAATGTATTGTTGAATTCCAATCCGTAAATAGCATTTTTATTTTCAATATATGTGTCTTTAGTAGATTTAGTAATTCCAAATATTAATAAGAAAGCTATAAAAAAGCTAAAAACAAATCCCGTTAGTTTTATAAATGGAATTTTCCAATTAAAATCATTTTCCATTTGAATATATTTCTCTTTAAGCATCCATTTAGGTGCCAAATTCAATAAAACATAAATAATTATCGCTAATACTATCATATGTGTGTTTTTTTACTGTTAACTAACTTAGGACCTTCATGCTTACGCAAATTTATTTCAGCCATCTTTCAATATCGGGTGGCTAATGGTCGTTTTTATTTACTTTTTTTATTTTTTTTCATATTGCTTTTAACGTTCGGGTAAACGATGGTTTATACATGATGTCGAGTGTCGTCATTATTCATTTTTCTGTCTTTGCTTTTCAAACTTGTCAATTATTGTCAAATCAATTACAATACCCAATCCAATTCCTATCAAATACATTAGTATATCCCAAGGGTCATAAGTCCTGCCAAGAAATTCAATTTTATAAAGTTGTAATATTTCTACCATTGTTCCAAAAGCAAAGGTGATTATTGCACCTATAATTCGGGCTTTATTAACTGATATTTTCTTTCTTAGTGATATTTGTATCAATAAGTATAGATTCATAGGTAGCAGAATGTCAATTAAATATCCACGAATAAAATGCCTAAAAATTCCTTGATAATGAGGACCAATGATGAAATGTAATAATCCAACGAATAGGGAAATTGAAACAATTAAATAAATGCTTTTTTTGTTCTTCATTCTGTCAGATTAATGCTCGTTAAATTGCTCTTCTACCAATTACTTTGAAAGTTGTTTTTTCTTCTATTATGACACACAACTTATTAATAACTCCAATCCTTTTCCCTTTTTATTACGGTTAGCTTCCCATATTAGTGGACTAACCGAAGTTTTTATTTACCTTATTTACTTTTTTTACTTAATGCTTTTAATTCGTTCCTAAAAGCTCACAAAACTAAGAATTATTCTTTTCGATAAGACTTATTTTTTTCATTTTGTGGTACTTTTGTTCCTCTGGGAAAAATCTTCGACATCTCCTACCACTTACCCCGTCCTCGGCGAGGAAGGGGAATTTTCGCTGTCGGCAATGTTCTGCGAACTTACCTGGGAATCAGCATGTAACACTCAAAACTAAAAATTTGTCAATACCTGAAATTGGATAACCACAAACCTCTGAAACCCGCATGCACTTAAGCTATTTTCTAATTCGTTTTATATTATTTAATCAGTTTTTTAAATAATTCAATCGCTTTTTCACAGTCATTGAAATTTATAAAAGCCACCACATTTAATTCACTTTCTATATTTTTACCTTCAACTACACCTTTAGATTTTTTGCCATCTTTAAATACGATTACCATATTCTGAAACCCATCATCATCTGATAGAATATCTTTTACATCTTTAAGACTAAAAACAAAAGTGTTTCCATTATTATCTTCTCTACTAACAATTCCATCTTTATCTATGGAGATCTCTGTTTTGTACAATGACTTTTTGAAAACCTCATTTAAATCTTTAACGATGGTTTCATTTGACTGTGCAAATAATGAAATACTCGAAAATAGCATTAATGCCATTACTACTAATTTTGAAATAATCTTTTTCATTGCTTTAAATTTACTTGGTTAATATTAATGTTTTGTTATCATTTCTCTATTATTTCGATACATTTTTTCTCCCTATTCTCAAGTTTTTCTCACAAATAGTAAGCCCCTGACCATAGTCATTCGTCACCTTATTTACTTTTTTTAGTTAATGCTTTTAATTTTTTCATAAAAGCGCACAAAACTAAGAATTATTCTTTCGATAAAACTTGTTTTTTGTAATTATATTGTAAGAAGTAAATAAATTATAAAAATGGAGTTTTCTTTAATCTATTTCATGGTCGAATGTGAGGGGTTTTTGGAAGGTTAATTGTCGGAAAAGAATTTAGTGGCTACTAAAAAAAATTTAGTGGCTACTTTTTATAAAAATAGTGGCTACTTTTTATAAAAATAGTGGCTACTTTTTTAAATTTAGTGGCTACTAAATTGAAAAGAGGAAAAAAGGGTGTATCCTGGGAATAAATTGCTGAATGTTTTCACACCTATCCCGTCGGCAGACGAGTTTTTAGTTTTTAGTTTTTAGTTTCGGCAAGTTTGGAGAACATTGCCGGAAATGACTGTTCAGAGATGGTCGCATTCCTTCCGGAATGCGGGGATTTATGGAAAATCATTATGCTACCAAGCTGTATTCCCTTCCGGGAATAAACTCCTAATGATTTTAACGACCACCCGAGCCCGCCACAGCGTGGCGTTATATTTGTAGCCAGAGAATCAAAGACGAATTCCACACGCTCCGTAGGAGTGTTATATTGGTAAACAACAAATTCACGACTACCCCGTCATCAGGTGAATTATGTTTAATTGGATTTTTGCAAATTCTTCTTGATTCTTGAAAAATCTCGAAGTTTCAAGAACGTTTGTGTAGGGATTCTTTAATCAGGATTGCAAATTGCTCCGATTTGATATAGCTGCGTTTGACTTTATTTATTTTTATTTCAGATAGATAACCAAGGTTAACTAATCCTTCCAAGTCGGTTCTTGCGGTAAAATTGGAAACAGCAAAACGGCTTTCAATTTCTTTTACCGTAAATGAAGCATTGTTGTTATCCTGTACAATTTTGATAATTTGTGCCTGTCTGGCATTAATTCCCCGAATACGAGTAAGCAAAGAAATGCTATTATTTTCTTCGCTTTTGCGCTTGAGATAGGTTTTTAATTCTTCAAACGCTTTTTTCATAGTACGTAAGTTGTATAAAATAAAGTATGTTAAGTCATTTTCATCGTATTCCGTATAAAGGAATGCTTTTTCATACATGCGTTTTGTGTTGTAAATAATACGTGAAATGGTCATATATTCTATCAACCAATAGCCTTGACGAATCATATACCAGTAAAAAAGAGAACGAGCCGTACGACCGTTTCCATCGACAAAAGGATGTATATACGACAGCATAAAATGAACAATAATTCCTTTGACTATAGGATGTATAAAGGTTTTTTCATTTTGATTGAAAAATTTTTCAAAATCCAAAAGTAGCTCTTCTAATTCCTCATAATGCGGCGGATGGTAAGCAACATCCCCGGTAATGCCGTCCATAATTAAAATATTGTCATGTTGTTCACGAATTTTTCCCGCATCATTCGCATCGTCCAAAGTATTAGCAGTCATAGTTCGATGAATTTCTTTCAGTCGTGAAATGGAAAAGTTTTCCTGAGCATGTTCTTTTATGTAATGAATTGTCAAATAATTATTCAAAATCATTTGTTGACTTTTGTTGCGCGGTTTTTCACTTTTGCGAAGCATATCTTTTGCCACTTTGCGCGTGGTAGTAGCCCCTTCCATTTGGCTGGAAGCAATTGCTTCTTCCATAATGGAGGAGACCAGATAGGTATTTCGATCTTCAGACGGAATCAAAATCTCTCCGGTTAAACTCCCTCCGATATTCATATCAAAATAGTGTAAAAGCTCGAACATTTCATCGGTTGCCGTAAAACTGAAATTATATTTTCCAAACTTTACAATCGTTCTATTCAATTGTCGTAAAAATTTCAGAGCAAACCATAATTTTTCTTTACTATATTGTTCCTTAGTTTCTATATATTTTACCTGATTCCAATAAGGATATTCCCTATTTATTTTTTGAATCTCAGGGGTAAAAGCCAAGTGAGCGGAATCACTGTATTCCTGTTCGTTTGTTATAGGCGGATGTTCTAACATGTCTTTTTCATTATTAAATTGATACCGCAAAGATATCACTTTTTTTGCAAATTCTTCTTGATTCTTGAAAAATCTCGAAGTTTCAAGAAGTTTTATTGTTCTGTCAATAAAAATATAGGAGAAGAAAAAATTTTAACATTAATGATTATCAATTATTTAAAGGAGTTCCGACAAAAGTACTAAAGGATTATGATACCATAGAATTGGAAGAGTGGACAATTCAAGTTTTGCACACACCCGACAATCCGGAACGCCGATAAGAAAAAGATCCTCATTATTAATTTACAGCTATAGGAGATAAAAAATAAAAAATGATTTCCATAAAAGAAAATAATTTTAACTTTGCAACTTTCAAAAAAGAAACCTAAACCCGATACTCAATAAATGGCAAAATCCAAATCTCAGTTTTTCTGTAGAAATTGCGGGGCACAGTCAACTCAATGGATGGGCAGATGTCCCTCGTGCGGGGAATGGAATAGTTTTGAAGAGGAGGTGATTGAGCGTCCGGAAAGCACCAAAGGTCGTGCCATTGCCAATCCGATTCAATCGATTCCTAAGCTTATTGATGAGATATCCCTGCTCGAAATTCCACGCCTCAGTTCCGGTTTTCAGGAACTTAACACGGTGCTGGGAGGGGGTATCGTGGCCGGTTCTATTGTGCTGCTTGGCGGCGAACCGGGCATCGGAAAATCAACGCTGTTGCTGCAGATGGCGCTTGCCATGAAAAAAGTGAAGGTACTTTATATTTCGGGTGAAGAAAGTGACAACCAATTGAAGATGCGCGCCGAGCGCCTCTCACCCACCAACCGCAATAAGGAATGCTATATCCTCACCGAGACCAATACACAGGAAATTTTCAAACATGTTCAGCATCTGAAACCGGATTTGCTGATTGTGGATTCCATTCAGACTTTGCAGAGCAACCTGCTCGATTCGGCAGGAGGTTCGATATCGCAGATAAAAGAGTGCGCCGCCGAATTTCAGCATCTGGCAAAGAGTACTGCCATTCCGGTCTTTTTGATCGGTCATATCACCAAAGACGGCTCCCTGGCGGGTCCTAAAATTCTGGAACATATTGTGGATACCGTTTTGCAATTTGAAGGCGACCAACATTACGGCTATCGGATTGTGCGGTGTGTCAAAAACCGATTTGGTTCTACTTCAGAATTAGGTATTTTTGAAATGACGGGGGAAGGACTGAGAGAGGTTCGCAACCCCTCCGAGATTCTGATTTCCCAAAGGGATGAGGACTTCAGCGGCAGTGCCATTGCCGCCATCCTTGAAGGGAACCGCCCGATTATGATTGAAACACAAGCGCTGGTCAGTTCGGCAGTTTACGGCATGCCGCAGCGTTCCGCTACCGGCTACGACTTGCGGCGTATGAATATGCTTCTGGCGGTACTGGAGAAACGGTGTCAGTTTAAGCTGGGAGCCAAGGATGTGTTTCTGAATATTGCAGGAGGCATCCATGTGGAGGATACCGCCATCAATCTGGCCATTGTGGCTGCTATTCTGTCGTCAGCCACCGACATTGCCATTGATACCAAGACTTGCTTTGCCGGAGAGATGGGCCTGAGCGGCGAAATCAGACCGGTGACACGGATTGAGCAACGCATCGCGGAAGCCGACAAGCTGGGTTTCAGCAGAATGTTTCTTTCCAAATACAATCTCAAGGGAATCAAGAGGGATCATCTTTCCATTAAGCTGATTCCCATCGGAAAAGTAGAGGAGATTTTTAATCAGTTATTTGAATAATAATTTTTTACCAATATAATTTCTCAATACAAAAACTTATTAATATGGAAAACAAAAGTACCTTTCAACCTTTCGTGTCGGCAGAGACCAACATGAAAGAATTCACATTCAGAGCCTTGTTCATCGGGCTTATTCTGGCTGTTGTCCTGGGAGCTGCCAATGCCTATCTCGGTTTAAAAGCCGGGATGACCATTGCCGCCACCTATCCGGCAGCCGTCATTGGAATGGCTGTTTTAAGATTTTTCAAGGGGAGCATTCTGGAAGAAAATTTCACCCGTACTGTCGGCTCTATCGGTGAGTCGGTTGCTGCCGGGGCAATCTTCACGCTGCCTGCTTTTTACATTTCAGGGGTTTGGAGCGGCGAGGAATTTTCATCCATCAACAGTTATCTCATTGCTTCTCTAATCCTTATCGTCGGCGGTGTTTTAGGCGTTTTGTTTGTAGCCCTGCTCCGTCGCGTTATGGTAGAAGACAAGGATTTACCGTTTCCGGAAAGCGTAGCTGCCGCCGAAATTCACAAGAGCGGACGTAACAGTTCAGGCGGATCCAAATATCTGGTGCTCGCCATGTTGGGTGGAGCCCTTGTAAGTGCTGCCGGCTCTTTAAAACTTTTTGCCATCGGCTTTAAGACATTCCTCACTACCGGTTTTGCCACGCTGACCAGCGGACACACTGTTAAAGGAGGTTTTCTTGCTGCCGGACCAAACATCAGCCCTGCCTTTCTGGGTGTAGGTTACATCATCGGACCCCGTCTGGCTTCTCTCAACTTTAGTGGAGCTCTCATTGCCTGGGGATTGTTGGTGCCACTGTTGTTGGCTATTTTCGGACCTACTTACATTGCCGACCTTGCCGCCAAGAACAACATTGCCAATCCTGAATCTGTTGAAGCCGGCATTCTTGCTGCCAACACCGTTTGGCAATCTATTGTCCGCATCGTAGCCATTGGAGGAATGTTGCTTGCCGCATGTTTCACTTTATATCGTATGCGTGAGAGTCTTGCCACCGGGTTAGGTCGTTCTGTCAAAGATTTAAAACGCGCTGCAGGTGCTGCTTCAGAAAATGTACCCCGTACAGAAAAAGATTTAAAAGCAACCTGGATATTAATCGGCATCTGTTTGGCTGCCGTTGCCACCTTCTGCATCACTTTCTTCATCTTTAAAACTTCTTTGCTTGTCGGCATCGTTGCCGCAACCATTATGATTGTGCTGGCCTTTTTCTTTGCCGCCGTTTCTGGATATCTTGTCGGCATCATCGGTTCCAGCAACAATCCTATCAGCGGACTTACCATTACCGCTTTGGTAATCACGGCACTCATTCTTGTTTTATGTGGTGTTAACAGCGAGAGCGGCGGAGTAGCTGCCGTTTTGGGCATTGCTGCCATTGTCTGTGTTGCAGCTGCTGTAGGCGGTGAGATGTTTCAGGATTTAAAAGCCGGACATATTCTCGGCGGTACCCCCTGGAAGATGCAGATTGGTGATATTATCGGAGTGGTAATTGCCGGTTTTGTCATGTTCGGAGTGTTGATTATTCTGAATCAAGCCGACATTATTATGGGGGCCAGCGAAGGCTATCAGGGTGGTTTCGGAAGTGATGCCCTCCCTGCTCCTCAGGCTTTCCTGATGTCGGTATTGGCACAGGCAGTTGTTAACAACACCATGACCTGGATCTTGATTATTGCCGGGATGCTCCTCTGTCTTGCCTTAATTCTGATGGGTGTTAAAAGCCCGATGTTGATTTTTGTCGGAATGTATTTACCGCTCACCACCGTATTTGCCATCTTCACCGGTGGTCTTATCAAAGGGTTGTTGGATATGTACACCAAGAAAAAGAATTTTAACGAAACACAACTTGCCGTGTCAGAAAACACCGGTATTTTGTTAGCTTCGGGGATGATTGCCGGCGAAGCCCTCATGGGTTTAATTGTGGCCATATTTGCCCTTTTCGGAATTCTCTTCTCCGATCTTATCCCGATGGAAAATCCATCTTATTTGATTGGTCTTGCCATTTTGGTTGTCATTGCTTTTGCACTGGTAAGAATTCCATTGAAAAGATCTCAAAAAATATAAACTGACCATTTCCTTTATCGACAATGAAAAAGAAAAAGAAAAAGAAAGAAAAAGAGAAAAACCTCTTCGAGATGATTCCTCAGCCCAATGAAAATATCAGGACTGAACTTTGCGACAACGGGAATATCCAGCTTGTCTTTCCCCGATTCAAGAGCAAGTTTATGATGAAATATTTTGTTCCTAAAAACAAAAAGCCGAATATTTATATCAATTTGGAAGAACATGGCACGGCAGTGTGGAATCTTATTGACGGAAAACGCAACGTAAAAGAGATTGCCGAACTGCTGGCCGACCATTTCAACAATGAGGAGAACTATCAGTACAGAGTTTCAACCTACATGACGCAACTCTACCGAAGTGGTTTTATCAAATTTGCCGAATAAAGGATAAAATTTTAATACCAAAAGAGAGCCGCAATAACGGCTCTCTTTTTTTTATTCTATTATTAGTTCTGTCAGTATTTTCGCAAAGTCGGATTTTATACATAAACATCCGTTGGAAAATTAAACCGGAAGACTCTTCCATAACCTTATTTCTTATCCATGTAATAATCAATCGGATTGATAGCGGCATTAAGTTCCCGTGGTTTCACCATTTTTACTTCCCCTAAAAAATTATATATGGGAAGGTCGGCTTTCATCCACTCTTCCAGTCCGACATGAGATTTTACATTTTGATAGCCCATTCGTTTGAGGGTTTTAACCACCAAAGCCGAACGATTTCCTTTTTGGCAGTAAACAATTATTTCCGCATTAGAATCCCGTAATGTGCGAGCTAGTGTAAATTCGGCAATTCCTCTGTCCACCCAGGTTGCCCCTTTAAGATGGCCGGCATCATATTCTTCTTTTGTGCGTACATCAAGTAAAACAAGCTTGGGATTAGCATTTATACGTTTTATCAGTTCTTCGTTGCCAATAAATTCCACTCCCTCACGTGCATCTTTTATCAATTGCGCAATGGTCATGAGTGACTGGTCGGAACCGTTCTTGGCTTTACTCTCATCTTTCTGTGTCCGAATAACATTTCCCCTAATTGACAACGTCACTTTGCTTTCGTCGGAATTATTGCTCACCGTAATGGTTTTATTGAAGTTCCCGATTCTGTTTACCGGATTATAGGTCACGGTAACAACGCCTTTTTTACCCGGGGCTATGGGTGTTTTGCTCCATTCAGATACGGTACAGCCGCAGGAGCCGCGCACATCCGTAATCAACAGATCTGCCTTTCCGGTATTGGTTACTTCATACGTATGACTTACTTTTCCGTCTGCTTCGTTAATAGTTCCAAAATCGTAAGTGGTTTCGGAAAACTTAATGACAGGTTTACGGGACGGATTTTCATTTGATGTTTGCGAATAAGCAAAAGCACAAACATTCACAAAAAACAGCACAAATAAAAGCTTTTTCATGGTAATTAATTTTGGTTTTGTAATTAAATTGATTTATAAAAGTTTTGGTTTATAATTTCCTGATAGCATGAACAATATCGCCCATTTGAAGAACGGTATAGTCTATTTCTTCTTCGGTGTTGTGATATCCCAGACTTATTCGCAAAGTGGCTTGCAACAGATTTTTCTCCACTCCGATTGCCTGAAGCACATGGGAAACAGAACCCGAATTGCAGGCAGCTCCCGAAGAGACAGATATGCCCTTTCCATCCAAACACACCAGCAGCGTTTCGGCATCCACCCCTTCAATAGACAAGTTAACGGTTTGCGGAAGGCAATGCTCCGGATTTCCGTTAATTTGAATATGGTCAATAGAAGAAAATAATCCTTCGACAAGTTTTGCTTTCAGCATTTTCAGTTTTCTATTCCATTTTTCACTATCGCGCATTACCACTTCGGCTGCTTTGCCCAATCCTATGATGCCCGAGATATTTTCCGTTCCGCCCCGTCTGCCAGCTTCTTGTTTGCCACCACAGTTTAACGGCGTAAATAGAGACCCGTTTTTCACATACAAAACTCCAATTCCTTTGGGTCCATAGAACTTATGTCCGGAAACAGAAAGAAAATCAACATCAAGGTCTTTTACATCAACCGGCATTTTTGCCACCGCCTGAACCGCATCCGTGTGAAACAAAGGTATCCACCCCACCAACCCCATATTGTGATATAAATTACAGGTATCTATTTTTGCGAAAAAAATAAAGATGGGAAATAAACAAAGTATGATGTTCGAATATGTAGAACAATG
>JAGVVH010000097.1 GCA_019135895.1 Bacteroidota bacterium
TTGTCAATAACATAGTCTTTTAGATTAAGTGGTTTTACTTTTTTTTGTCATTTGCAAAACTAATTCTTAAGAGGCTATGTTTTTTATTTCAGACACACTTTTTGGAACAGTATCCGATGAAGTTCTGGACGCCGTAAAGGACTATGTCGAGAGCGGAGAGGTGTGGGTGTAGGGCAATGCCGATAGCCTGATTCCGCAGCACGGCAGCTTGCGCAGAGAAACGTCTCGCTCCGCTCGACCCCTCCCACGCTGGCGCGTGGGCCCCTCCCTCTTAACTGCCGAGGGTGGCAGTGTTTCTCTCGCGCAACTGCCGCTGCTGCTTTATTATGATTACAATAGGTCCTTAAAGAATCCAAAGTCAGGATCTATCAAAGCCCTTCTGTCCAAACCCATATTTCGTCTCTCACAGGATGTTTCTGAGACAAGACAACATGAAAAACATGCCGCCAGGTTAAGCTGATCTTCATTCTCCCAACAAAGTGGATCAGAAGAACAATCCGTAGCATTTTCAAGAGCAGATGTAATGATCTTTTCTATCAATCTCGGTTGTCCCTGCCAAACCAGTCCACCCATACTTCCTTCAGATCCGTCCGTTGTATAAATAAGGACGCCACACATCCTATCCGAATAATATAGTCTTTCTTGAAGGCTAGCAGTTGGATATCCGCATGAAAACTCTAGTTCCTTAAGTATGATGTGAGAGAAGGTGTGAAGCATGTAAAACATTGCGGCTCCATATTGCTTCATCTCCTCTTTTATATCCTTCCCGATTTCACCCTCCGGTTGATCATATCGTTTCTCGAGAACTTCTGCATACTGACTAGCCCACTCTTTTACACGCTCAAGGTCAAACTCAAAGAATATGCCTTCTCCAAAACTCTGATTTGCAGGAAGTGAATACACCTTCTCTACTGGTTCATTATATATATGCTGTCCAGATTCACGTATCACTTTCCCATCTTTTCGTAATGGAACAGGAATGGATACTCTATTAAAGCCAAGCTGAGTCATTGTCATGGCAAGAGTATTAACCTGCTGAATCTTTTTAAAATATGGAGTGAGGATAGTTGGAAGTTGAATATCTTTAAACTCCAATTTCTTTTGATCAGACATTGATTGTGTATTTCCGGAGAATACAGTGAACTCGTCAAACCTGTACTCTTCGTAGGTATCACCTAATTCGTCTTCAATATTTAAGAATTTAGATTTGATAACTTTCGCGTCAGCTGCTGATATTTCAATGTCTGAATCATCTGCTTTGCTGACAAGGTCCAACCCATTAATATAGTCCTCTTTACTGAGGTCTGGGTTGGAGGCTAAGGCCTTAGGGTACCATTTGGTATTCAGAAGGTCCAATACACGTTGTGAATCACGAGGAAGGATGGAGTCCGGCAGATAACACGGGGGGATATATAGACTGCTGAATGAATTAGCATAATAGACACTATTACTTGTGACAAGCGCCATCTGCATAGTTCCTCTTGCCCCATGAATATCTTTACATGGTTCATCCGAGTGTGTCCCAAGTCCATTCCACGGGGTTTCAGCTCTACAGAATGGCTTAATATTCATAATACCTTCCAAACCATAGGTCTGACCGCATTTTTTGCACTTCAAAGTACCCCAACTTTCGGTATTGTTGCGGTTCTCAATCCATTGCAGTTGGTGTCGACCTCCACGTTCACAATCTTGACAAGGATATTCAAAAAGCTCAAAGCCTTTATCACTAGCCATGTCATGTTTGTGACCATCAATACCGGCACAGAATAATTGATACCATGGTATATCAGATATATGCCCATTCTTACATATCAACAAGATAGGTATTTGCACTAGCGGCTCGTAGATATCTTTTAACTGGTCATTGTCACCACGAAAAGTACGCCCTGTTTTATTGAACGGATCTCTTGGTGGAGCGAAGTATTTCAGATCTCCACCATTGCACCTGTTTTCTTTCCATTTGCTTTTCCAATCATTATAAGGCATGAACAGTTTTTCTTTGCGACTATAGAACCACCTAGGGAAATGAATTGCTGGAATTGAGAAATGCTCTGACTCCAGTCTTGTACCCATTAATTCTAAATGCCTCTTATATAGAGGATGTTCCTTTACTTGAGGATAATTCCATTCAGATAATGCTAGGTGTGGAACATCAATAAGAATACTAAGCTTGGGTATACTCTGATCCTTCTTAAGGAACTTAACAAAACGAGGATCATCTATTACATCAACTCCGGCCTTTTTCGCAATCTCTTTAGGGTCACGCTCATCAAAGTTCTCAATCTGTCGATTTACATCTTTAACGAAGCCCCATATTGACACCGATTGAGGCATGATGAAATACCCTGCTTTAGTAGTAATAATAGAGCCAACACCAGCATTTGATGAGAGAACTTTAAACTTACCAACTCCCTGGTTATATTGCTTATCTTTATTAATCTCCATATTACTGTTCTTTTACGTTAATTACGGCTTCAGATTCGACTGTTCTTAATGACATTGGTACTGCCCATGATGATACAGTATCATCGTCTTGATAAGAATCAAGGCTGACAAATAAGTCCTTCCAATTAGTTGAGCTGCGACCATTCAAGAATTCAGAACCCGAATATCTCAATTTGTAGTCTCCAGACGATTGCCCTTTAACTAAACTTAACCAATCATTGAGTGCCTTTTCAATAAACTCTTCGATGAAAGATTCTTGCTCCAGAGTCAACAATTCTCTGAGTTCAGGATTTAGCTCCCCTGTTCTCTTAAGACGTTCCCTGAAATATGCGCTTAGCTCTGCTCTTAGACTTGCCATTTTTGCATCATTTAAAACAGCTGCATTTTCAACATCAGCTAGTTCGTTATAGATGTGGCGAATCATCGTAGCTAAATACAATGGTAAGTATCGCTCTACAGATTTCTTTGAGAAAGGAGTAATAGAAATAGGCTCTACATAGTAGTACAATTTCTCATGAAACTCTCTAAAACGTTCAAAATGAGACATGTCACGCATCCTGAAAGGATTGTGAAGAGTAACAACGAGTCCCTTTTTATTGCGTGCAACACGGCTACTTGCCTGGATATACTCAGCGACATTTCTTGGCATTGAGTTCATTATGATCGTGTTGAATCTGTCTACATCAAGTCCAACGGAAATCATGTTCGTAGCCAAGATGAGATCTGGAGGAGTAGTACCATGAACCCAATTCTCCTCACCTCCGTCATTGTGAGGGAATCGATTGTCTGATGACCACCTTTGTCCTACTGAATCCAATTCACGAACGACCTCTGAGCCTGAAAGTCTTCCTGTTAATTCTGATTTCTTAAAAGCGGAATCATAACAGTACAGGCACTCAAGCATATTGTCATATCTAAGCACACGTTTGAATAAACGCCTGGTATATTTTGTGAACTCCGTGAAGAACTGTGCATCAGTTTTACCTACTTCTTTCAGACTATTGAAATAATCTATTATTGAATGATAATAGTCAAATGCTGTCTCAACGTCCTTGTTTTGAAGACGTGCTTTGTATTGTCTCTCAAATATCGCACGATGGACAAACATGGTCGCAACAAGTCTCATCTGCGTAGTCATTTGCGTTCTGCCAGTAGGCAAAATACCAATATACTTACGTTTTGAAACAAATGATTCATGCTCATCTATTGCAGTTTTCTTCCTCTGATAGAAGGAGAAAAATGAGTCATCATAATCAATTCCTGATTTGGGGAAGATGCTAACAGAACGATCATACAAGGCCCTTATCTGAAGTTCGGTATTCCTTGTTGTTGCTGTAGATGAAATGATCTTCGGCCTAATCTTCAACAGTGTTCCATTTATATTTCTTTCATATGTACACAACTGATCAATGGCACATTCAAACAGACTGACTGCGGAGCCCAATGGCCCAAGTAACAGGTGCAACTCATCCTGAATAATCAAAGCAGGCGGCAGATTATTCAGTCCCTTTCCAAAAATCCTCCTTGAATCTTGATTCTCCTTATTAGGTTTTGATGACACCCTATGACCAATTGCCGCAAATTTATCGACGGTTCCGAATAGCAATGTAGGAGGTTCTTTGTATATATACTCGTCGCACAGTTTTACCGGAATTTCATTTGAGAAATTACATCTTACATTGTCACATCGGAATTTTATCTCAGGGGCGCTATCAGTACCTCGATTAATGTATTTTAATGGTTTTCCACAGCACGGGCACTTGTCAAGTGGTATCTTTGATTCCTTACGTTTTCCATCCGGAGTTAAATCATTCCATTTCAAACATTCTTCACGCAAATCAACAGCTTTGTTCGGGAGGGAGTTATCTCCGACATATAGACCGATCGAAATAGGTTCATCACCTAATCCATATTCATCCCATCGACGAAGAAGTTCTAGTGCTAGTATGACCCTCATTGCCCTCTGGAACTGCTGTGTAGCAAGAAGACGGAGTGTATAACGCATGATTGCCGTTGTTCCACCGGAACAGCGCTCAGTTCTTCTTCTATGAATAATCGTGAGCGCAATAATACCTAAATAGGCTTCGGTTTTACCACCTCCCGTAGGGAACCAAACCAGGTCGACAAGTTCATTCCTATAATCCCATCGTTGATCATCTGGACGTTGAATAATGCCATCCAGATTTAACAGGATAAATGCAAGCTGGAATGGTCTCCAGGTTGCAGGAAAATCTCCAAAAATGTGATCTGTCGCTTCTTTATAAAAATTTATGTTTGTTTTCTTATCATTGTTGAACTTACTATGCCATAACTGAATGAACATAGCTGAATTCATAATACGGAATGACGTGATGTTTTCATCGTTGCCGTCAAGTAATATCTTGACATTATCACGCATACGATTACAATCTTTCAAACACTCAGAAATGTTCGCATTACCAAGTATCTTGTCGTGTTCAGATTGTGTACTAACATCAACCTTTAATTTATCGATCCATAACTGGTATGCATCAATAAACTTATATAGCCCAGTAATCACATCTTGATTAGTAGCCTCAGAAAATGTTGACAGCCATTTGAACTGAAGTGTTTCTGATGTATCAAGAAGTGGCTTAGGTACCAGCTCATTATTACATTCTACATATTCATTTTTATCTCTTGGGACTGCTTCTACATCAGGGGTTTCATACGAAGGGATAAATTCCGTTTTTACCCATCGATTGTCACCAGATATATCCCAATCAACAGAGCACAAATGTCCAACTCCATAGTCATCGATAGAACGATATAGATAATTAAGAGCATCTACGTCTGATTGGGTTTTATTGCTCTTTACATCTTTGTATGGTGCTAACAGAGGACTCGTAACTTTTATCTCTACGCCAAAGAAACTTCTCTGGTTGACTTTTTCCGTTACAATAGAGAAATAATGGTCTTCATCTTCCTGAAATGGTGTTGAGGTATTCTCTAACTGAACTTTTATGTATTTTTTCTTTTTATCTGCAGTCTTAGCATTAAGAATCTGTATCCAGACAGACAATGAAGCGGAGGTGCCATTTGCGTCAACAGGAAACTCCACTACATCTTTGAGCGAAGAGTTCTTTTTAGGCGAATAAATAACCTTGGACCCTGATGCATTCAAGTCAATTGAGGACAGGTCAACAGGTACACTAAATGACTCACAAACCCAATATCCAAATGACTTAGCATTACAGATATTCATCGCATCTTCCAGGTACGATATAAAAGTTTCAGCCACTTCTACATTCTTTATCCTGGATAATACCACATCAACCTCCTTGGCAGCGGGATATATTCCGTTTTTAACGGCCATCAGCTTACGCCACAGACGTTCTTTATAAGATTGTAGGAACCGATATGTCTCTCCAATCTCAGTATATTCTTTGTCGAGAGTGCCATCCTCATTGAAAGCCACATTCTTACATATCCTTTGATTTATGCCGTTTAAAAGATCTTTAACAGCGCCAACCTCTTTCTCAAAGTTATGTGTAATATGTAGTTGCTTATCCGAATATGAAAAATAAGATGCTAAATCGCTCGAATACTCAGTGAACAGTTTTTCAAAACTATTCTGCTCCTCAATATTGATAATTATTGAAGAGTAATTCTCTTTCAGAACTTTACGATAGTATCTTCCAGAAATATATATCGTCAGATCCTCTGCAGAGATAGGAGTCTCTTTCTCTATACAAAATGACAGTCCAATAGTAGTTGGAAAACGTTGGCTCAAAGAGAACAGATCTTCATCGTCACTCTGTGATCTATTCATGATTTCTTCAAATCCTTCGCCTTGGTTGTCGTCATCGGAGTCATCAGTCGAATCAAAAACACTTTCAGACTGATTGTCACTTTCTAGGACATCAGTTGATTCCGCTAATTTTCGCTGAGGGAATAGAACGCCTGTGCTATATACAGAACCCGGAGTAGTATTCAACACTTCCTCGGCACTATCTCCTTCGGTAGTGTCATCCTTCTTAATGGAATAATGGTCTAGGCAAGCACCAGGGCCAAGCATTTGCTCCCGGATGAACTTTTCTAGTGAGTCTCGTTTAGTCTGGATCATATTCTATTTCAACTATCTTTTTTAATTTTATCTCAAGCAAATCAATAAGCGCGTTTGCATCATCGGTGGTCGATATTTCCAGAAGTGTCAAAATATCTGAGTGCTTTTCCTGCAAGGAGTCAAATTCGTCCTTTGTCTCAATCTTATGAGTAATAAGTGATTGTAAGAGCGCTTCAATCTGTGTATTGAGAGTTCTTGAATCGTTAATACTCAACAGCTTTTTGGACAGAACAATTCTATGATATGGTGAACCTATAGAAAAGCCAAGATACGTGAGTAATGCATTCTGGCTCTTTCTACTTCTTGGTAGAATCATGGGATAGCTTAAGTCTGTCCACCGTTCAAAACCACGAAGAGATATTTCAGGAGATTGATGGAATAGTTCAGAGTATACAGCCTCCATACTAGACTCATTAATTCTCTGTATCAAGAGATACTTCCATAACTCTATGTTTGAATTAATTTCAGTTGGAGACAGACCATACTTTGGATCTTTTCTAATGATATCCTCTGCTGTATTGTTCTCTTTTGACTTCGAGATGAGAGAACCTCTTACTACATCAACTAATTCATCGATCACCAATAATTCTTCAATGTCTGTATTAGCGAGTTCCTTAAGTGGGCTCACTCCATATTCCCCATTAGCTTTCAGATATACAGCTTTTGTGGTTGCAAAATAGTCCTTCTTCCTTTCATTTTCATAATTTACAGCACACTTTTCAACCTGATAATCTCTCTGATCAGACTCAGCTTCTTCAATGTTACCCCAGATGTCTGGAAGAATAGGCCTTGGATAATTCCTAATACTCCAACCAAGCTCTTGTTTCCTGAAATCACTATACAGGAAACCATTATAATCCTTTTTGTAGTAATGCGAATTCCACTCAAAATAAGTGTTATGCGTCAGTTTATTTACAATGGTCAGTGATCGCTGATTCTGAGTAATCGGTATAGGGTCAAATGAGTTAGGGAATGATTTATATGTGCGGTCAGTATAACGATAGGTGAAGAGAATAACGCATTCTGTTTTTATCCCCTTCTTTAAATCATTAATCTGCTTGACATCTATATGCCTCTCTTCTGTTTCAAACTGCTCACGTAAAAAAGCTTTGAAGTATCGGTTATCACGATGAATCACGAATGTTACATGCGATGCATCAGCAATGAAATGTTCAATTTGCTGTTTGATAGAATCACTCCATATGTTCTTATAATATGCGAAGAATGGTTTCAGTAAATCGTCTGGTACATAGCCTTCATTCTTCTTAAGTTCAGAGACAAATTGCTCTTGCAATTGATTGTTAAGCGCAAGACCCAGGTCATTTTTGATGCGATAATTGTGCTGCATTTGGTCAAATACAGCATCTAATTCCGTTGTAAATATATCCCTATCCGGAGCGTCAATTTCTAGCCTACGTCTATCAACTTTCCTATGGAATAGGATATCTATCTCCTCAGGTGTAAAGCTGATAAATCCATTAAAGGCATCATATTTCTTAATCTCTTTTTTTAGTACATAGGAGAGCATTTTTCGCTTAACTGTTTCATCAGCATAGTACAACCTGTATGGATGTTCGGTAATATAGAATATGAAGATGTTCTTTATCCCGACACCGTACTGGTTCAATCTCTGTATCTGCTCAATGTTAAACGATGATGTAATTCTACCTTTATTTTGAGAATGGAATATATAGACATTCTCTATATGGGGGACATTATCGTCATCTAGCTCTGCAATATGGTCCTCTATTTCATAAGCATTGAGATCTGTTGTTACAATTGTGGGACTTTCAGAATCAATATTTTTGGAATATAACTTGGAAAGCCAAGGATTCTTGTCCTCCCCTCTTGTAATAATATCGTTTTCAGATAGAACGAATAGAGATCTGATTGGATCAGAATCCAAATCCTCTAATTCCGGAAAATTGCGAATGATACTTCTATAATACTTCCTTTCTTCTTCAAGCAATTTAGCCTGCTTAGATGAACCCTTCATACCCATAGGCAAATAGAGAGGGCCGGCGGTCTTTCTCTTTGCAACGGAAATAATGTCCTTATCTTGTGAAAGTGTACTTCTATGAATGAGGAACCTTACAAGTAGCTCTCTTGCCCATGATGGACAACTAGGCAAATATATAACATGAAGAGAAATAGATTCTTCACAGTTTGTTGGGTAGTGAGCACATTTATTTATCGTGGTATCCATTACACGAAGAAAGTCTTGCCCTTCATCAACTTTGGAGTGATACATGGTATCAAGAATCTTCTTGAAATAAGGAGACTCTGTTTGCATCAGATTATAGAAGCGGTCGTTGTCCATATTGTTTCACTATTCCAAAATTAAAATCTGTAGATCCACGATTGCGCGAGTCATTCCCACATATAACTCTAACTTGTCAACATCAGATCTATTATTGACAACCAGCACAACATGCTTGCACTCAAGGCCTTTATATGTCAATATCGACGTAAACGGTAATTCGCCTGTATCAGAACAAATATTCTGAGGCGTTAAATCTTTAATACCATCGATAGTTGCTATTCTGTCATACAGGCTTTCATCTCCGCCGCTCTGTTGATGTTTTGTGCTTGAATCAGCAAGAACGACGAAATCATCCCATGGTGTTCCTGATGTTTTTATGTCCTTCTTTATCGAGTTAATATGCTTAACTATTGATTTTGCACCATCAAAATGGAATACTTTTACGGAATCATAATTAGACTCCTCAATGTCAGCTATAACATCAGAAACTGACTTATCACCAAGAAGAGAATTTGCAAAAGAAACTATTTCCTTATTTGTGGGCACTCTCTTATTTACGTCAAGTAAGAAATGGGCACCTGACGGGTAAAGCTCATCCACCATTTGCTCAGATAACTCAGACGTGTAGTGATAACCTTGTTCAATGTCGTAGAACACAAGGTAACGACCAGTTTTTATGCCATCAGCAGTAACTGAAGAAAGACCATTTATTAGATATGAGACACCTTTATCCAAAGTATCCTGCGCTTCATCGACTATAATGTAATCGTATGGAAGAAAATCAGGTAGTGAGCGTAATTGGGACACAAGATCTTTGATGTGAGATATTGCTTTGCCAGATGAGATGTCCTCAATAGGCGTAAAAGGAAGCCCTAGTTGTTTCTCAATCTTATGTATATAAGAAGCAAATTGGAACACTTCACAGTTCACAAATCCCTGTTGCCCGAGATAATGCCTGAAACGAGCATCCAGAAGTTTATTCCAGCACAGATATAATCCTCGAAGCGTGTGATACTTATCGATATATGCTTTTGCAATAGTGGTTTTTCCTGTTCCAGGTCCACCCTCAATAAATAGCCTGTCATTTTTCTGGAGGCTATTAAATACACTCAGATTATCAATATGAAGGCGCTCAAGTATAGACTGGATGCTATGCTCCGAGTACGGATTCCTTGATCTATCCTCAAATGTATTAAGCAACGAACTAATTGCAATTTCAACTTCATCAGGATATAAATCATAGAATGGCTTTGAGCAGCGCTCGCGATCTTCATTAAGGACAGCTATGCAAAAATCGGCAAATGACACGCTCTCATCTTCCTGTTTGCTACGAGACCACAATTTATATCCAAGATCAGCTGTGGGATTGTCAGTTGTATGTTCTAGGGATGAGTGAGGAAACGCACAAACGGTATCTATGTATATCTGAGATCTATTGATAATTCTACTATCAATCAATGCCTGCATATAATCGCGAGCTTGGGCAAAAGGTGTTCTAGTCATGAAAGTACGCTGATGATTTACCTCATAATAGTACTCACCTTCTACCATCCCGATTTTGCCGCCTTTTACTTCAACAACAATGGCGCCCTTCTCACAGACTAGAAAGAAATCAATCTGAATTTCAGCTTGTTTGTTGATAGGAATATTTAGACGCAGATCATGCCAGAAATGCCAGGTATACGGACTTTTCTCACAGTCTTTACAGATCCTTCTATACATATCTATTTCCCCGTGAAGAGGCTGCCCATCATTTTGTAAAATGAGAGCTTCAAGATTATCAAGATCTTTTCTGTCGTGGCGTCTGATCGGCATAGTTATTCGTTATTATTCCTCCAGAGAGACTCATCAATCGTTGATTCGTACTTCATTTGAAACAGGGGCTCAATCTCATTCCATCGATCAAAAAAGGTCTCTTTGAAAGCTGTGTATGTGGATAGTGACTTGCATGTCTTAGTTGATGAGGAATGCTCCTCTTGGTAAGATTGATTTCTAAGAATAAACTCCTCAAAAGACATCTTTTTATAGAACTGTGGTTGGTTGCACCACCTCGCTATCTGAGTATATATATTACCAAGTCTATGATTCTGGTAGTCTGCATGACGCATTACATATCCTAAACATCCAAAACTCATTAGGATTTGGATTCTTCTGAATAAGTAATATACATCTTCAAAGATCTTAGTGTCATTGTCCGCGGTAAGTTCATATCCACAGAACAAATAGAACTTTGTCGTTTTTGATGGACAATACGTTTTCCAGATTCGTAGTTTTCGCACAATAAGGTCACGATCCTTCCACTGATCAAAAGCAAAGATGAAATCTCCGTGATAATGTGCTTTACTAAGCATTTTTGCCCTTTCTTCGTCAATCACGCGTTCATCCAGACCTTGGCGGAACTGGAAAGGCTTTCCTGTATCAATTAGCTTCTGAAGCAATTCCTTCCAGTTCTTATAACACAAGAAATTGTCGTCCCACAAATAAATGAAAGGACGGCTTTTATCTACGAAATCCTCAAGATTTGAATAAGGGTGTATACCCCTTTCACCCTTGTTAACGCAAAAAGGACACTGACGTATACAGCCTCGTGTTAAAAAACCAATGCTATAGTCAAGGTAGTCTTTATATTTTTTTCTGTGTTTAGTCCGTGAGGCATTCAAGAAGTCTGCGTCGGGATAGATATTATAATTCTTGAGATAAGCCTTACTATCCTCTTCAACTTTGAGGGATACAACATAATCGATGTATTGATTATATACGTTGTAGTCTGGCATTTGATGTGCCATAGAGAAATTCGGCAAAAGAGGATCATTGTTCAGTCTTGACATGTCCTCTTTACGCTTTTCGTTGAAAACATCACGATCCTCTTCTGTTGCATAAAACCCAGTTCCACCTTCTTGAATTTTACGAGACCAGGTTCTGGGATTCCGTCGTTTATAATCAACAATAAAAGATGGCAGATTTGTAAAAGTGAATACTTTGGACAGATATATGCGATCGTACCTCTCGATATCGACGGAGTCTCCGAAGATTAATTCATAAGAAATGTGATGATCACGAAAATAACCAGCAAGCTTTAAGATAACAAGATTAGGATGACGCGTACCATTATCTAATAAATCCGCATCAACTAAACCTACTACTATGTTTTTCTTAACCTCCAATGATTTTTGACTTCCAATGGCACATATGGCCATATGTTTGCTTAACTAGCAAATATAGCCATTTTTCTCCAACGGCGCCACATTATATCTAGTCAACAGCCGAAAATCTCAGCGAAAATCACCATTTACTACCGTAGATCTAAGCGGTCAAACTCAGTACCCTCCGCTGCGCTCCAGGTACTCAGTTTGGTTCCAGCCACTACGGGACTGACGCCCCTCCGTGACTTCCACTTCCATTTGCCACGCGCAGCAAGACTGATTGCGTATTCCCGCCGCTGCGCTCTGGTCAGTACGCATCAGACTTGCTCTGGCCCACGCACTCGCTCCGGGCTTCGTCCTCCGCTCCATGAACCCACCCGCCCGGCCAATCCTGCTTCGCAGCCTGCGGCTGCTACGCAGAGCCAGGCCCTGCCCTCGAAGGCCTACCGGCGGCTACCGCCGCAGGTAGTGCTGCTCGTTGTGGTG
>JAGVVH010000432.1 GCA_019135895.1 Bacteroidota bacterium
TTATTTTCTCAATCGATTGATTTTGTGGCATAAAATGAATAATTGCCGACCTGTTAATCCGGTGAGAAGATCCCTGAAATCTCCGCTCTGAGTTCATTTATCAGATCGACAGTCTGGTCATCCGTAAGGCAGCTCTCGAGTGTGGAGGCATCACTGAGCTCATTAGTAAGATAGTAGGTTTGGGAGCCCGCCAAAAGATGTGGATGATTTTCCATTAGTTGTTTTATTCAAGAGAGAGAGAGTGTGTGTGTGGGGGAGAAAGGAGCCCGGTTAAAGCAAGGGACAACTATAGAACCAGTGATCAGACAACTCAGGAGTTATTATCGGTACCGAGGAACAATCTCTGGGGCGTCTATGGTGAAAAACTGATACTATTATGGCAGCAGTAGCCTTCAATTATGATGAAGAGACTAAGGCCAATCCGATATGCCATTTATTTTATTCTGGCTTTAATGATCGGCAAATGGTATGTAGGACATGCCGTTGTGCACCATTATTGAAAAACGGGACTTCTTAAAGGTCGACTAACTATTATTACTATTTTGTGTTTCGTTTTTAACATATGATTTATTAATACAGCCCTATTCACAGGATTATGAATACGCCAAATATGCTTACAGACGAAATAGTTTTCAAGAATGCTTATAATGAACTATATAATAAGCTGTTAAGATTTGTAGTGGGTTATATTTCTGATCTGGATGAGGCAAAAAACATCGTTCAAGACTGTTTTACCAAGTTATGGGAAAACCGTGATAAAGTCATGAGAGACACTAACATGACTGGTTGGTTGTTCACTGTAGCTAAAAACGAATGTCTGTCATATATTTCACACCGGCAGATTGAATCAAAATATGAGCTCTCAATATTTCAAAGGGAATTAAACGCTAATTATGATGCTTTATCAAAATTAGAATTTGAGAAACTAAATCTGTTTGATATAGAAAGTATTATCAGGGAAACACTTGAACGTTTGCCAAAGCGTTGCAGACAGGTATTCGAATTAAGCAGAGACAAGAATAGACGGAACCGTGACATTGCCATCGAATGCAACATTTCGGTAAAAGCAGTTGAGGCGCATATCACAAAAGCATTGAGTGCATTAAGGGCTGCTCTCAGGGAGTACATTTAAAACTTAATACTTACAGGTAGGGTTTTTTAATTGTAAATGGTTATATAGATAGTTACAGGTTTATGGAAAGTGAAAGAATTATCCGGTTTCTCCGTGAAGAATTAACTGAATCGGAAAAACTTGAAGTATTGGATTGGATTGAGAAATCTGATGAAAATAAATCGATATTCAGTGAATTGAAGAATACAATGATTCTTGCGGACCTATTCGGGAAGGACAAGGGAAGATTAAGTCTGAATACCGGTATGGCTGGTGTCTCAGATTTGGGACAACACAAAAAATTTACATTACTGAAGTATGCAGCATCTGCTTTGATCATTTTAGCCTTGGGATCCCTTCTCTTGCTACAAAGACAAAAAGTTTACAGGCTGATGCACAATTATGTTGAGTATGTTGTGCCAAATGGTCAGACCTCGAATATAGTACTGAGTGACGGATCACATGTTTATCTTAATTCAGGAAGCATTCTCAGGCAATATGGTAATTATTTTCTGTCGAAAAGAGAATTGTATCTGGAAGGAGAGGCATTTTTTGATGTAGTGAGCAATAGCAGGAAACCCTTTATTATAAAGACATCAGCCTTTAGTGTGGTAGCCACAGGCACTAGTTTTAATGTCCAGGCATACTCGAATTCGGATTACAATGATGTAACCCTGATCAGCGGTGAGCTTTCAGTAAATGTTAATGATAAGGGTGAGCCTCTGCTTCTGTCAAGTGGTGAAAATGCCACAATGAACCGGAAAACAAAAAAGTACTCACTGTCAAGAATTGAAAATCACCAGTTTGTTTCATGGAAAGAGGGGATTATAACGTTCAGAAATACCCGGCTTGAGGATCTGGCAAAAATGCTGGAGAGAACTTATAATGTAAAGATTGTATTTGGTGATGAAAGAACAAAAGAGATGAGGTACAGTGGTACCATGCTTAGGTATAAACCAATAGATCAAATTCTTGATATTCTTGAGATGACCTCGGAAGCCAGATTTGAAATGGAAACGAGAACAAACGAACCCAGTTTAATCACAGTAAAATAATATTGCCTATGTAACACCAGCAGCTGAAAAGAATTCGGGAGATACTGACCTATCTCCCGAACCGTATCAAATCGCCGGCTATCACATTCAATTCTACCGGCAAATAAATTCCTTCTTAACAGAATTTATTCATTTGAAACACTCAAAAATATGGAAAAAAAACTAACTCTATCCGCTAATCTGAAGAAAACTATTAAACTGCTTGTCGCCATGAAGATCATCTGCCTTTTTTGTACGTTGCAGATATTTGCAGTATCTACTTATTCGCAGTCTCAGAAGATTACACTTCATATGGAAAACACCAC
>JAGVVH010000049.1 GCA_019135895.1 Bacteroidota bacterium
CATAAGATAAAAGATATCAACGATATCATCGGTACATTCCAACCATAAATAGTCCATGAGAAAAAACTCGGAAGAAATAATCAAAGGCGTTTATTTAATCGGCGGCGCGGGAATGACAACCGCCGATGACGCGGCGATTTATCTGATCGATTTTGACGGCGACCTGATTCTGATTGATTCGGGAGCGGGCAGAAGTTCCTCACAAATTATTCGCAACATCGAAATGCTCGGCCTGAATCCCGCAAACATTTCCCATTTGATACTGACGCATTGCCACATCGACCACATCGGCTCGGCGCCTTTCTTTAAAAAGCAATACGGCGCGAAAATACTCATTCATGAGCTCGACGCCCCGGCGGTGGAAAAAGGAGATTCACGCAAAACAGCGGCCAACTGGTATGGCACGACTTTTCCGCCGACGGCAGTTGACCGGAAGCTCAAAGGGGAATACGAAATATTAACTTTCGGCGGTGAAAGAGGGTTCTTTTCGGCCAGGATATCCACGGGCCGTTTCACAAAGATTTCGACTCCGACATCGATATCTGGAAAAAATCCATGCGGAAATTGCTGGATCTCAACGCGGATATTCTCTGTGAGGGACATTTCGGAATCTTTGATTCCAAAGAACGCACCCGCTCCTATATCGAAGGGTATCACGCACCCGCTCCTATATCGAAGGGTATCTTGAAGAATACGAATAGTTTTTTAAAACAAGCTGTGCATAACCCACATTTTAAATTATTTTTTTTGAAATTTGCCATAAATAGATTAAAATACTAACCATAATAAACAGTTAGATTGATTTATTGTGCACATCAAAATCCCACTTTCGAGGGATTGACATGTGTTATTGAATATTGTCTACTTAAAACAAAACCAACATATTAAAACTGTAAAACAAACTTAACAGTTTCGTTAAAAAAAAAGTTGTCTGCAATAAAAAATTCTGAAAAGTGATTGCATCGGTAAATGATGGCGTACGATTTGCACAGACAGACAGACAGACAGACAGACAGACAGACAGACAGACAGATTTAATTCTAGAAAAAAATTATTTATTAAAATTTAAAACCCATGTGTCTTTCGCGGATACATGGGTTATTTTTTTGCGAAAGGAGAATTAGTATGAAAAAAGTTGTTTGTATCTTTGCAGTTATGTTTCTAGCAATAATGGTTATTGGATGCGCCTCAACATCGTCTTCAAAGTTTGGATCAGATACTGTATCCGGTCTCAAAGGGAAAGCTGAAGGAGAAATAATTTCCCAATTTGGCAAACCTTATAAACAATCTATCAATAGTGATGGTGAAAAAGTTTTAGAGTATCGCCAATCATCACAAGATTCTGGTTTTAAGAATACGGCAATAGCAATTACTTCCTTTGGAGTTCTTTCAGGAGAAGATAGCCCTTATGTTGATATTATGAAAATATATCTTAAAGATAATATGGTTGTGAAATCTACATTTGATCAAAACGTACAAGGTTTGCTAACCCTCCCGTAAAATTTACTTTTGCAGGGGAAAAACGATAAAAAACGTTAATAAAAATATTAACAAGAGGAGAAAGAAATCATGAACTTAATAGTGAAAAGATTTTTTTGCATAGGATTATTAATTTTCGTCGTTTTCATGTCAGGGTGTGCCGAAATGATAGAAGTGGCTGTGACAGGCGCAGGAAAAACAGCGAAAATTGAACCGATAAATTTCTTTAAACGTTCTGACGATTTTATGACAAAGAGTGGTACTGATAACCTTCCAGATTTTTATTATATATCTAAAAATGTAGATTGGTCAAAATATAAAAAAATCATAATTAATGATTTTACTTCGCTTACGCCAGACATACAGAAAATTTCCGGTTTGCAAGTTACAGAATTTAAAAATTTAAGAAAGGATATCCCTGATAATATAGCAAATGCTTTCGATGGTAGTGTTTTTTCGCAATGTAAAAGGAGTGCAGAAAGAATCGATCATAATGATATTAATAGCATAAGAAACGCTCAGGCAGATGCTATCTTGTTTGGTAATATATCAGAGATTATACACATGAATCTCACAGCGATTCAGGTTGAAATTAAGTTGGTGGATGCAAAAACGGGAGAAGAAATTATTAAAATGATCAACAGAAGTACCTCTGATAGTGACAGGGTGTCAATGCCGATAAACCGTTGTTTGGCTAATTTGATAAACAAAGCGAAAAATTCACGGATATAAAAGTTAAAAAACGTTTAACATTCTTTTATCACATTGGGAATTTTGTATGAAAATTAAAACTATTGAAGAAGTTCTTTAATGGTGTACTCCAGTTCAAAGCGCGCCAATAAAAGGAAAGCTGCAAAAGGAGCAAGGCATTATACAGGAGAACGAGTCCATGAAACAAAAAGAAATTTCCAAGAAGGTTTTATTATATTTATTTGTTTTTGTATTTTTAATTGCAGCAGGTTGCAGCGGCGGTGGCGGAGGAGATGATGACCACTCCAGCGATGATACGAATATCTCAAATGATGATACTAATAACGACGATACTGATAATGATGATGTAGCAAAAGGAGAATTTCCTATTGGTACATGGGTGAACAATTCGGAGGGAATATCTTTTACAATTACCTCCTGTGTCCCCTGTGAAGACGTAGACTTAGACTGCGATCCCAATTGGGAATATTGTTATGGAAACATAAAATATGAGAGTCATACAGTTAATTTACCTGGAAACGAAAGAACCACAGAATTATTGTTGGTAAATACTCATAATCATTGGATGAGTCTCGGAGGAGATGAAAATGAGCTTGGGAGTTGGTCGGCGGGCATCTATTGTCAGGATGATTATGCAACTGATGAAGCAACTTGTCTTGTAATGATGCCTGATGAATTATTTACTGACTATTTAACATTTATTAGGCAGTAAACTGATAAGCTGGGTACGGCATACGAGACAAGTCGAAAAGACTTGGCTGAACGAGTGTAAAGCCAGTGATATTTTTTGTTGAGCGAAGCGCGCCATGAACAAAGGATTGACTATGAATAGCAGGAGAATATTAAAGCTG
>JAGVVH010000399.1 GCA_019135895.1 Bacteroidota bacterium
TCCATATCTTTCTTTGCTTCTTCAAGAGTGTTTGAGTTAGCAAAGTTGACCAGTAATTTCCCCATTGTTTTGTTCTTATTATCTATTGTCATTTTAGATTCTCCTCTGAAATGAAAATATACTACTAGTATATAATTATTTTAATAAAAATAAATTATTTTTAAGAGAATGCATATTTTCTTAAAAATAATTTTATTAAAAATACCGTCATGTATTGATACACGTTATATAGCATTTTCGATCAAAGCCTTCACAGTTTATTAATAATAAATAAATTTACAGGAGGCTGAAATTATGTACGATGATGCAAAACATATGGAAGGATTTGAAAAGGAAGCCGCTTTAAGAGAAATGCATGGTGATCCCAAAGTCCGTGAACTGCTCTATCAACGGGCTGATTTTTTAGCGGTAGTGAAAGTGGTTAATCCTCGTTTGTACGAAGGAGCATTTAAGCGCAGACCGTGCAAAAGAAAGCTGCGTTACATTGGGTATGACAATTTTGATGAACCCGCCAGATCGGAAGAACCCACGGAGCCTTATATCTACGGTAAAATCTATCATTCTATCTCGTTTAATGGCGCTACGTATGAAATAAAAGAGACGGGATTGACCACTGGTATGGTGTTTTTTGAAGTTGTTGATTGATATATCTTGATACAATATTTTATTAAAAAAACGAGTTAAATAGTACTTCCCATAAATGTCATTTTTAGTATTTATAATTTTATGTTATGTTACAAAATAATTGTTATCGTTAGCAGCATTAACACCAATCAATATAACCATCAATGAACTTATTAAAAGGAATAATATGCCTAAAGTAGTTCCCAGTCAGGTTATTGAAGTCATAGATCAAGTATTTTCTAACGTAAAAACTCAACAGGATACACAAAATAGTCGCTTTTCTCTTGATAGAGGTTACCAAAATGAGTTAGCGGCTATTGTTGAACTTATTGATCGGATTCATTCAGAATTAATTAAACTTGATGCAAAAGATTATACAGCACTTCAAATGGCTGTTACAGCAATTAAAAATACTATAGTAACATGGCAAACACGTGATTATGGCTTGGAGCGAATACATGGTTATGGCAACTTAAATCCCGTTACTATAGTCAGAAACGTTCTTTTAAAATGTTCGGATGAAGGTGTATCCAAATCGGTATCGGATTTGACATTCATACATAATGAAGAATTGAGAGAAAATTTGAGAATAGATGTTAGTTCTGCAAATCAGGCATTTCAAAATGGCGAATGGAAGGCAGCCACTGTTCTTGCGGGCGCAACAATAGAAGCTATTTTGTTATATGTATTGCAAACTAAACAAGATTCAGATCAAAATGCAATAACTACATCTGTAAACGATCTCGTTACAAATGGTGTTCTTGATAGACCTCCTGGAAATAATCTTGATAAATGGTCTTTACATCCATTAATAGAAGTTGCCGCTAGTCTGAAAATAATTAGAGAAGAAACTGCGATTCAAACTAGAATAGCACGTGACTTCAGGAATCTAATTCATCCGGGTGTTTCTGTCCGAAAAAACATGACTTGTAATAGAGGAACCGCACTTTCAGCATTAGCAGGACTTGAGCATACCATAAATGATCTAAGTGCAACTTAAACAATTCGCAATACTTTGAAATAAGGATATTGAAAAATAATGACCGGTGATGATTTTTTTGAAGAATCAAAAGAACAATCACGAATAAAATCAGAAATTGTAAAAAAATATTTTTCTTCATGGGCTAAAATTATTGCAAATAATGCTGATAAAATAGTTTACATCGATCTTTTTGCTGGGCAAGGTGTTTATGATGATGGAACTAAGTCAACACCCATTCTAGTCTTAGAAAACGCATTAAAAGATAATTTATTAAAAAATAAACTCCTGTTGTTTCTTAATGACGCAAATCCCGTTTATGTGAAGTCTCTCGAAAATGCCGTAAATTCGATTCCTGGGATTGAAGAATTAAAATTCAAACCAACCATTGATAACTTTCGGGTAGGTGAGGACATTATAGTTAAATTGCAACCGTATGAACAAATACCTGCTCTCTTCTTTGTTGATCCATGGGGCTATAAAGGGTTGACATTGAATCTAATAGATTCAGTCCTAAAGTTTTGGGGAAGCGATTGCATATTTTTTTTCAACTACCAAAGAATAAATGCTGGTTTGAATAATAAAATGTTTGACGAACATATTGATGCTATATTCGGTTCCCAAAGGGCTAATGTTTTAAGAAATGCTATAAATAATGAAGATCCTGATAAAAGAGAAAATATCGTTATGCATAATTTAAAAGAAGCTCTTAGAGAAATAAGAGGGCAATATGTAGTGAGTTATAAGTTTTTTAGTACACATAAAAAAAGGACAAGCCATTTTTTAATTTTTGTTTCAAAAAATATTTTAGGATATAACATCATGAAAAAAATCATGGCAAATTATAGCTCTTACAAAAATCAGAATGTAGCTACATTTGAATATTATCCATACAATGACTATTATGGATTATTTCCTTCGACACCTCTTGATGATTTAATAAAAGATTTGGTATGTCAATTTAAAGGCAAAACAATATCTGTCGGTGATATTATCGATCAACATAACGTTGGTACGCATTATCTTGATTATAATTACAAAGAGGCATTACTCATTTTAGAATGTGAAAATAAAATCGTAACTAATCCGCCGGCAGAGGCAAGGAAAATTATGAAAGGGAAACGTACTATGAGTGATAAAGTATTGATTAGTTTTTCATAGTTCATAAGATGAATGGAAACGTAAAGAAAGAATGGAAAAGGATTAATGGAAATAACTAAAAAATCTAAGACTGTGTTTGGTACACGGGAGTGGGCTGCTGAAAACTTTAATTTTATCAATGGTTGTAAACATGATTGCAAATATTGTTACAGCAAAGCAATGGCTATAAGATTTGGCAGGAAGACATCAAAAACATGGACAATTGAAGAGATAAGGGAAAAGGACTTAAATAAGAATATTACAAAGAAGAAAAAGGTTGTTATGTTCCCATCTGCGCATGACATCACGCCTGATCATTTAGCTGAATCATTGATTGTAATAAAAAAATTATTAAAGGCGAGAACCAAAGTATTAATTGTTACAAAGCCACATTATGAATGTATCAAAAAAATCTGTGAAAAATACAAGAAATACACAGATAAAATTTTATTCAGATTTACAATAGGATCATCTGACTCAGATATTTTAAAATATTGGGAGCCGGGAGCACCTTCATTTGAAGAAAGATTAAAATGTTTGAAATATGCATATAAGTCTGGTTTTCAAACAAGCGTCTCATGTGAACCAATGTTAGACAACAACATAGGTATAGTTATAAAAAAAGTGTTGCCATATGTTACAGATGCTATTTGGCTGGGTAAAGCAAATTTTCTTCTAGGACGTTTAAAAATAAACAAATGTAATGATAAACAAACTATTAGAAAAGCCCTTAAAATAATTGCATGGCAATCCGATAAGAATATCAAAAAGCTATATAAGAAATACAATAAAGATAAAAAAATAAAATGGAAAGACAGCATAAAAAAAATATTGAAACTAAGCAGACCTGATAAAATTGGTCTTGATATGTGACCATTTTCTTTTTTAAAAAAATATATATTTTCATAAAAATGATTATTTGAAAAATATTATTTGCATATTACCTCCTGTACTCTTAATTGTTATAATTTTTTATTTTATGCTAGGTTATAATCTATAATTATTTTAAAATACTTAAAATTAATTAGCTATAATCCGGTTTATTTTATAAAGAATAGCAGTAGTTTAAATTATGTAAAAAGAAAATGAAAGAGAGAAACAGTTGTTTGTCAAAGTCTAAGGAGCAAATATTATCTAATCTTGCAATGAAAAGACGTATTTTTGCCTCATTGCGTGAACAAGGTTTCACTATTAATGCAGATAATATTTCGATTCCGAGTAATTCCACAAAGGATAATTTCCGAGAAATTCAGCAACATTCCGCACAGAAAAACATTGAAAAAAACGAAAAAGCAATACGACCTTATGAAAAAAAATTGATTCAGTATATAGCTAATGGCGATGAAGTTAATCCAGAGAAAATAGATCCTGAACTTATTCTAGTTAAACCTGATTCTGAAAATGAAAAATTATTTAGATATCTTTCTATGCACTGGAGCATTCCCATATCTACTGGTTACGGTAGAAGAATGCGATTTCTTCTTATGGATAGAAGTAATGGAAAAGCCATCGGTATTTTTTCTTTGGGTGATCCGGTCATCAGTTTGAAGGATCGAGATTCGTGGATAGGATGGGATCGAGAAACGCGCTTAAGGAACTTGTATCATGTTATGGACGCTTATATACTTGGGGCCATACCACCTTATTCTTATTTGCTTGGAGGAAAACTTGTTGCGCTTTCAACATTAAGTAACGAAGTGAGAAAGCATTTCCAAATAAAATATGAGAATAATGTACCCCTTATAAGTAAGAAACAAAAACCTCCAATTCTAGCGATGATTACAACTACATCGGCACTTGGAAGATCATCTATCTATAACCGTATTAGAACAAATGGAACGAGTTATTGGCGTAGTATCGGTTTTACTCAAGGATATGGCGAATTCCATTTTTCAAACGGGATCTATAACGATCTACGAAATTTTGTAATTCATCACTGCAATCCTACCATGAGACACAAAAATTGGGGTCAAGGTTTCAGAAACAAGCGCGAAGTTGTTCAATATGGCTTACAAGTTTTGGGATTGCCACATTCATTTGCCATTCATGGAATTCCACGTGAAATCTTTGCAGCACCTTTAGGAAGCAAGGCACTGGAATACCTTAGAGGTGAGTCAAAACAGATTCGATTTTATGATTGGCCATTGTCTGTTCTCTTTAAAACATTTCGAGAGAGATGGCTATTACCCAGAGCAGAGAGAATGCCTATTTGGAAAGATTTTCGGAGAGACTCTTATATTATTTGGGATAAGAATTAAGTTAACAAAAATTATGCTTAGGTGCCGGTATGAGTCTGGACCATTGGCAAGAAAAAATTTATGATGCTTTTAACTTACTCGATGACTTTCGTTCCGATACTCCTAATCAGAATCCTATATTTGCACTTGAGCACGGATTAAGTGCTTCTGAACTTGATTGCCTGAAAGCAGATATCCGTACTCATATCGCTAATTATGAACCATATGACCGTCATTGGCTGCCATGGGTTGTTTATGCCACGGAGATAGGTTACACATATGATGGTCAAGAATATTGGCAGACCTTCGAATCAAATACTTCTGGGTGGACTCGACTTAGAGATAGAAATAGATTTTGGATAAGAGAATGTTTCATTGAATTTCAGAAGAAGTTTAATGTTGCAAAACCATCTGGTCCTTGGGCAGAGCATTTCACGAACATATGCTGGCCAATAAGACATGCTATTCTTCCCCACTATTTACAGCATCAGTTAGCAAAGGCTTTATTCGATTTGCATTTATCTTTTCGGAGTGAACACTTTCAATCACCTTCAGTTCTTGGGAATTTTATATCTACACATTGTCGTACTGGGACGAAACGTTTCAGAGAACTTTTAGAAGATTCAGCTCTTGTCGGGCAATTCTGTATGGCACTTCTTTTACACAATAACAAAATATCTGAGGAACTTTTGTTAAAAGAAACACAAATTAGAATTGTAGCTGATCTCAGTAAAGAACAGAAGGAACGCTCATGGCTTGAAAGTGCGCAAATGCAAGCGATGGTAAAATTTAAAGGATTACACCAAAATAAAGTGATAGGCAGAGGTTATGGCAATCGAGAAATACCTGATAGAATAGAAGAAGAGCCTTTCAGAATAGATACAAAACCCAAAATTTTTCTTTACCCGATGGTCAAAGGTGAAGGATATGCTGTAAAACTCGAATTACAAGATCTTAGATCTTTTGCTGAATGTTTTCGTAATTATGAACCATTTATTGCTAATAATTTTTGTACTATCAATGGGACAACAGGATCTCCTTTACCCAAAGGAATGTTTCTTAGACCGGGACCACATCCAGTATATCCTTTGAATCGATGGCCCTCCAGTAATGAAACTCTTATAAAATATGAGGATGCACCACCGGAACTGCATTCGCTGTTGAGTATGAATAATTTTATTCCTGCAGGAGAGATACATCTCTTTAAGATTTCAATGGACAACATCGGTTACGAAATATACGAAAAAAATCTAAGACCAAATCAAAAATATGTAATAGTCAGCATGTCACCCATAGAACGTGACGGAATGGTTTTTAAGCCTTTCAATCTTGAGTGTGAAGGTGTTTATTCCGCGCTAGTTGAAACACCTAATGAGTTTACATCTGACTTTGAGAATTTAGTAAAAAAACATGGGTTAAGATGTGTAAAATCTTTAAGAGTATGGCCAGTTGGCATTCCCACAAAAGATTGGGATGATGAAGGTTACGCTGTTTGGTTAGCGGGTGACCATATTAGATTCGCTATACAAGCCGATTATGAATTAGAACGAATTGAGGTAACAATTAATGACGATGATGATCCTTACTTGATTGATACTCCTGAATCTAATTGTGAACCAATATTATTTGATATTCCATTTTTACCCCCTGGTAATAATCAAATTGAGATCAAGGCAATTCCAAAATATAAGTCGCAGAATGAGAATATTGTAGGATATCTTACAGCCATTGTAATAGAACCACAAGTGCAGGATGCAAAGACTTTGAATCAAGGATCTCTTAAGGGATTTGTTTATCCTGAAAATCCATCAATGGAAGAAATATGGACAAATGATATTAGTATAGAAATTTATGGCCCAGTTGGTCAAGATATCGAATGTAAAGTTCGATATCTTGATAGTAAGACCAATGCTGTTATCAGAGAAAAAAGAATCTCCGGTTTAAAATTACCTATTTTATCCGAACAATGGAGGAAGAACTTTGCTGCATTGATAAATAGAGACGAATCAATGCAAGAGGCATATGACGAAGCTCATTCATGCGAATTATTCTTTTATGCCGAAGAAAAAGGATATTTTACAATTAGTGGTGAAAGAAAATTTACGCCTATACGTTGGGCTATTCACAAAAGCGGGAACCACATGAAATTGCGTTATATAAATGATACTGAAATCGTAAACTTCAAAATTTTACGATATGAATTCGCGACCCCAGATCTTTTTGAAGATATTGATAAAGTTGAAAATGACCAAACTGTTGAATGCGAGAAGGGTGGATTGTTCTTAATTCAAGGAGATGATGAAATTAATGATTCTATTATTATGATGCCATATCTGCGTAAAATAACATTAGATAATATGATGATTCTCCCTAAATTATGCAAATCCTATAATTGGGGAAATATTAGGCAATTGATTATTCTTTATAATTATTGGGAAAGAGCAAGAGTATACGGCACTTTATCTGATCTGTGGCGTAAACAAGTTTTGAAAATCATCCTAAGTACTTTATGTCAAATTATAGGTGGTAAAGATTGGGAAATTGCCGAAATAAAATATTTGGCAAAAAGTGACTCCGACAGTCTTACTAAACTTAAACAATGCATATCAGAAAAATCATCTGATCTTTCGATCGGAAGCATAATAGAGCGGGACATCAAGAACATTGCAAGCAAGGAAATACTAGAGCGTAAAGATTATTTCGAAAATTTATTTAGCAAGCAGATTAAAAACTTAGTAGAAATACATCACACCGACTTCCGTATAAATAGAAAGACAATTATCA
Organism: Bacteroidota bacterium; assembly: GCA_019135895.1. Classification (GTDB taxonomy): domain Bacteria; phylum Bacteroidota; class Bacteroidia; order Bacteroidales; family WCHB1-69; genus JAGVVH01. The sequence continues at coordinate 7,765 of JAGVVH010000399.1, forward strand.
GAAAAGCACCTGCAAGATTACTACCTGAGTTTATACTTCGATTATCAAGTGTTCCTAATACATTGTTGGCTTGGAATGAAGAAAAGTATGAGCAATTGATAAAATATCTTAAGGATAATCCTATGATTTTTAGAGCGGGGAGATACATGGTTCTTGCTGTGGAAAATCAATATGCGTCAGAATTTGGCTTAAATGATTTATATAGTGGATGGAAATGGTCATGATAGTAAATATTGTGTCAGCTAAGGATATCGCAAAAGGAATAGTTAAAGATTTAGGACTCAATCCAGAATGTTATGCCGTTACATCTATAGAGGTACTTTCAGCACTTATTCGTAGAACTACGGGGCTACTTTGTCCTTGTACAAGAAAAAAAGTTTTAAAGAATGTAATACAGAGCCTTGAAGGAGTAATTCCCAATCATAGTGATTTGAAAAATGAAGTTAATGAAATAATAAGTATGCTTATCGCACATGGTGATCTAATTGAACATAATGATACTACAAGAGATTTAACACGAAGAGAATTCATTCTTAACAGAGCTCCTATGGCCTTTGTTAAACGAGAGAGTGGGGCTTGCATTCTTCTCGGTGTTTCACCCGATGATAGACCTGTACTTCCAGATTATCTTCAAGAGAAGATTCTTTACAACAATTTTACTCGTGTGATTACAGTTGAAGCTGATCCTGATATCCAAAAACATCTTTTGGATATTGGATTCATAGAGTTTCCATCTATGGCTTGGACTAAATATCCTCAACCTATAGCAGCTGAAAAGCATATAGCTTATATGCGTAAATGTTTGATGTCTTCTTCCACTACGACTGAAATTATTGAAGGATTAAGAATATTAGATTCAGCAACTAATGTTGATTATTATCCCGATAGATGGGTATTACCTCACGAACATACTGGTATGTTCATAGGAAGACGTCCTCAATCATATGGATCCGATCTATGGTGTTATGTGGAATTGATGAATGGAAAGCCGAAACGTTTTTTAGACTTACCTTTACCAGGTAGCGTATGGAGTGGAGCTGACGAAGCATGGCATTTGCAAGCGGCTATAGATTCGTTCAACGGTAGACCACAACATTATAGAATCAATGATAGAGTAGATGATTGTAAAATATTTGATTTATTTTCTCCTATCCCAAGTTGGGCACAACGCAGATGGGTAATGCTAGGAATATCTGTCCCGAGAAATAAGTGCTTAATGTCGTTTCGTTTCAGATCAGTGGAAATTGAAGAGGAGATAAGATTCGCTAAAGAGCATCTTTGGTTGTCTGAAAAAATCGAATAGTAATTAAGGAGGCAGCAAGTGGCATCATTCACAATTCAGCAAACCGCGGAAGAACTTCATAAGGCTCTAAAAGAATATATCGAGGCTGCATATCACATAAGTAATCCATTCTTAGTTGAACAACGGAGTCATCTACTTGATGAATTGAGTACGATTAGCCAAAAAGCCTTTATCGAAAGTACCCCGAGATATAAGTCTGGTGCAAGATTGAGTGAACTAGGCATTGACTCCAAAGTGCTAGCACTCTTTGAATCAATTTCGAGCGAGAGTGGTAACAATAAAAAGTTGATTTACGACCCTTTGTATGAACACCAAGCCCAAGCAATCAAAGAAGCTCTCATAAATGGTAGAAGTATGACTATCATGACAGGCACAGGATCTGGAAAAACGGAATGTTTTCTCTTTCCTATTTTAGGGAAATTGGCCACTGAAGCTTGTTACCAACCAGAAATCTTTAAGTCGCATTCTGCTGTACGTGCACTTGTTTTGTATCCCATGAACGCTTTGGTCAATGATCAGCTAGGTAGGCTTCGACTTATTTTTGGTGACTCTCGTGTTACGAAGAAATTTATCGATTGGGCAGGTCGTCCCGCCCGGTTTTCTCGTTATACTGGTCGAACCCTTTATCCAGGAGTACGCGATGTTGAAAAAGATAAAACACGATTAAAACCAATTCGAAAATTCTATGTGGACTTGCTTGAAAAGGCGGCGGGACCTCAAGCACAAGTTCGAGACGATGCAATAAAATTGATTGCTGAATTGAAAAATCGAGGGAAATGGCCAGCTAAGCCGGATCTAAAAAGATGGTATGGTGAAGATGGGACATGGTGGCAAGACAGAGAAGGAATATTTCAGCGATGTATAACCATGCCTGAGGATCCTGAATTATTAACTCGTCATGAAGTTTTAGAAAACCCACCTGATGTCTTAGTTACAAACTATTCGATGTTGGAATATATGTTGATGCGCCCCCTTGAACGTCCAATTTTTGATAAAACCTCTGAATGGCTTCGCTTAGATCCATCTTCGAAATTTCTTCTTGTTGTTGACGAGGCGCACCTTTATCGTGGAGCTGCTGGTGCAGAAGTTGCCTTATTACTTCGTAGACTCCGTAAACGACTTGGCATTCCTCCAGAAAGAATGCAGGTTATCTGCACTAGTGCCAGCTTCAGAGATCAGGAATATGCAAGGCAGTTTGGCGCACAACTTAGTGGAACACCTACAAGTAGCTTTGTCTGTATTCGCGGTGTATTGGATCTCCGTAACACAGAATCATCTGGTAATTTACAGGACGTTGTCGAACTTACCAAGATCGATATGGAAAAGTTCTATTCTCTGAGCGGTGAGGAACGACTTGGAGAAGTCAAATCCTTCTTGAGATATAGAAATATCAAAGAGGGAGGTACACTACAGGAATCTCTGTATAGAGCATTAGCGGATTATCCGCCAATGGGTAAATTAATTAATATAACAATGGGAAAAGCTCAACCCGTGGACACTCTTGCTGCAACAGTATTTCCAGATGCAAATCCAGAACAAGGTAATCGTGCACTTACAACACTAGCATCACTCGCTAGCTTAGCAAAGCGAACGCCTAATCAGCCAGGACTGTTGCCATGTCGTGTGCATTCCTTCCATCGTGGACTCGCAGGGCTTTGGATTTGCATGGATCCAAATTGTACGGAACTTGCCCCCCATGAAAGAGGTGGTCTTGCAGGCAAACTATACGCCCAACCCGTTGAGATTTGTAAATGTGGCTCACGAGTGTTGCCGCTGTATACTTGTCGCAAATGTGGCGCTGCCTATGCCCGTGCATATACAGATAATATAGATGATCCATCATTCCTTTGGTCGGTACCCGGAGAAGCATTCAAAGCCTATGCAGGATTCACAGAGCCTCTTACGCCTATCGATCTGCTACTTGAAGAAGAACCGTTTTTGCGACACGCAACGCCACGGAACTTTGATTTGATTACAGGAAGGCTTAATCCAAGATCCCCGGGGGAGCGTACAAGACAAGTATTTATACTTGACATAACTATTCCTTCGGAGATTGATGATGACGCGCAGGATGATGACGAAGAAGGAGGAGGAAGAATTCCCGTTTTGCGTACTGGAGAATTTATTCCGTGTGCTGTTTGTGGAAGAAAGGATCGCGGAAAATCTTCAGTTCAGGACCATGAAACAAAAGGGGAACAACCATTCCAAGCAATTATAGCACGACAAATATTGGTTCAACCTCCAGGTCAAAATAAGCCTACTTATCTCGCGCCTTATCAAGGACGAAAGGTTCTAGTCTTCTCTGATAGTCGGCAGACAGCTGCAAAACTTGCTCCCCAACTCCAAAACTATTCGATGCAAGATGCTTTGCGTCCTCTCATTCTATCGGGATATAGAAAGTTGCAATCATATCAAAAAATTCGTTCGAAGCTTTCATTAAACGATATATATTTCTCAACCTTATTAGCAATGCACCGCCCAAATTTAAATAGTGTGCGTCTGAGACCGGAACTTCAAAATGCACTTGGAGAAAACTTTCAACCTGCATGTGATCGAATAGCGGAAGCTGTAAGGAACGGAATTCTCGACCCCACTCGGGAGAATGACTTGTATACGCTTCTATTGGAGTACCGTGCTGAAGAAAGACCTCCAAGATCTTTGTTACGAGCTATGCTCGATGTATTAGTGGGAACTCCATATCTAGGTACTGAGGATCTTGGCTTAGCCACCATTGTTGAAAAAGAGGAAAATCAAACTAGGATAAAACAACTTGTGAATATCCCGGGGATTGCGGAAACTGACGAGCAAAAGATTGCACTGGTACGCTTATGGATTAGAAATTGGAGAGGAAACATATGGCTGAACTCGATGCAAGGGGATATGTGGAATGTAAGAAACGGTGTTAAAGGTAAAAAAAACACAGTTCCAAGAGTTATTAATAGATTTCTCGGCGACCGCATTGCCACAGGAATTTTCAAAAAGGATTGGAATCCAAATTTACTCCAAATGTTTACTGAAGCGCTGCAAGGGAATGTTCATAGACTAAAAGGGGGTGAGTTGTCTCTCCAGATAGGTGGAGAATGGGGTTATTGTCAGTCTTGCCGAACTACACAGCGCCCTTTTCCGGGGCTAAACAAATGTATCAATACTCAATGCATGAGGGATACAGTCATCAAAATTGATCCAGATACTGATGAGGTCTTCAAAGCTCGTAAAGGTTATTATTGAACTGGTATAGTCATAGTGGACACCTCGAAAAGAGTGATATAGAGAATAAACTAATTGAGGTGAGAGATGACAACAGAAAGAAAGAGCTATTCAAAGCAATTTAAAATTGAC
>JAGVVH010000513.1 GCA_019135895.1 Bacteroidota bacterium
AGATTTTGTCAGGATTCTTTCAGCACCTTTTAGTACTCCAAATTCTCCCCCTTCCACATCTATTTTTATAAAATCTATCTTGATACCTTCCGGAATGATGTTATCGGCAGTTCTTACTTCAATCTCTATTTCTTCAATTGAAGGATTTTTTACTTCGTATTTTCTTTTCTTAATGCCGCTGTATGCAGAAGCATTTTTTACCCAATTAAAAGAGGTTTTTCCGTTTATATCTGAAAGTGCATAAGGATAAATTTGAGCCTTATGTTCGTATTTTTGTTTTAACAGTTTATATAATATGGGAATTGGTTCAAATCCAAAATGTTGACCATTTTTTGATAAGGATAAAATAACGTCGAGTATTTCTCCCTTATGACACCCCACATCCATGCAATTGGAGTTATCTGAAATAACCTGTCGTATTTGAGATTTTTTGTAAGATCAAGATGTAAAAAAACAAGAGCCTTTCTTACAAAACTTTTAAAATCCATTATGTTTACTTTATTTTACTTCTGTAGTGAGAATATTTAAAAAATTCGATAAATTATAAGCTTATTTGGTCATCAGAAAACTAAGAACATTTTTTTCAATACGCTGTTCAATATTTGATTGGTCATACTTGACAAATTTTTCGCCTGTTATATTTTCAAAAAGCTCAATATATCGATTGGTGATGCTTTCAACAATTTCTTCTGTCATTTCAGGAATCTGTTGTCCCGGTTTTCCCTGAAAATTATTATCCATCAGCCATTCTCTTACAAATTCTTTAGAAAGTTGTTTCTGAGGTTCCCCTTTTAGAAATCTTTCCATATAACCGTCAGCATAAAAATAACGCGAGGAATCCGGCGTATGAATTTCGTCAATTAGATAAATTTTTTCTCCCTTTTTTCCGAATTCATATTTGGTATCTACTAAAATAAGTCCTCGTTCAGCAGCTATTTCAGATCCTCTTTTAAATAAAGCCAGCGTATATTTTTCCAGCAATGCATAGTCTTCTGCTGAAACAAGTCCTTTGTCCAGAATCTGTTCCTTTGAAATATCTTCATCGTGTAAACCTTGCTCAGCTTTGGTAGTAGGAGTGATGATGGGTTCCGGAAATTGCTGATTTTCAGAAAGTCCGTCCGGCAATTTTATTCCGCAGATTTCACGCACTCCGCTTTTGTATGTTCGCCATGCACTTCCACATAAATAACCCCTTACGATCATTTCAACTGGAAAACCTGTGCAGGCAACTCCAACTGTTACCATCGGATCAGGAGATGCCAGCTTCCAGTTGGGACAAATGTCCTGAGTGGCATCCAGAAATTTGGATGCAATCTGATTAAGAATCTGTCCTTTATAAGGGATCCCTTTGGGAAGTACAACATCAAATGCTGAAATACGGTCGGTCACTACCATTACCAGTTTTTCATCGTTAATATTATATACATCACGTACTTTGCCGTGATAAAGACTCTTCTGCCCGGGAAACTTAAAGGCTGTTTGAGTGATTGCTGTCATGATGCTCTTATTTGAGGGGCAAAATTACATGTTTTTTTAAAATTATACAACACCTGTATCAATAATGAATGAGGATATAGAATGAAAATCAACAAAATGAAAGGATTTCTATTTTTTTTTATCTTTGCAAATTCATTTGCTAAATAAAAATGATGAAGAAATATACTGAATATAAAGAACTTAATCTTTCCAAAATAGGAAAGGAAGTTAAAGATTATTGGGAAGTAAATGACATTTTCAATAAAAGTCTGAAATCTCGGGAAGGCAATGAACAGTTTGTCTTTTTTGAAGGACCTCCTTCGGCAAATGGAATCCCCGGCATTCATCATGTTATGGCGAGAACAATTAAAGACCTTTTTTGTCGCTATCAGACTTTGAAGGGAAATTATGTTGCACGTAAAGCAGGCTGGGATACACACGGACTTCCGATTGAACTCGGTGTCGAAAGTAAACTCGGTATTTCAAAGGAAGATATCGGAAAAACTATTAGTGTGGATGATTATAATAAGGCTTGCCGTGTGGAAGTGATGAGGTTCAAGGATAAATGGGATGACATTACAAAAAAAATGGGCTATTGGGTGGACCTCGACAATCCCTATATTACATTTGATAATAAGTATATTGAATCTGTCTGGTATCTTTTGTCTGAACTTTATAAGAAAAATTATCTTTATAAAGGTTATACCATTCAACCATACTCTCCGGCAGCAGGTACAGGCCTTAGCTCTCATGAATTGAATCTTCCGGGTTGTTATAAGGATGTAAAGGACACAACTGTTATCGGTCAATTTAAAGTAAAAACTGAACAAAAAATAAAAAAATGTCCCTGGGGTTTTGAAGATGGTGCCCCAATACCGGATAATCTATTTTTGCTGGCTTGGACAACAACACCCTGGACTTTGCCTTCCAATACGGCTTTGGCGGTTAATCCCAAAATTGAGTATGTATTAGTCAAGACTTTTAATCCTTATTCCGGAAATCCTATTTCTGTGATTCTTGCCGAAAATCTGGTTAATACTTATTTCCCGGAAAAAAATCGGGAACTGTCCTTTGAGGATTATAAACCTGGAGATAAAAATGTGCCATTTAAAATTATTGCCCGAACTAAAGGGAAAAATTTGATTGGAATTGAATATGAACAATTGATTCCATATATTAATCCCGGTGAAGGTGCTTTTAGGGTTATTGCGGGCGATTATGTAACAACTGAAGATGGAACCGGAATTGTCCATATTGCCCCTACTTTCGGTGCCGACGACAAGAGAGTTGCCCAGGATGCAGGGGTGCCTCCTCTTGTTGTGATTGACAACGCCGGTAATCGTCAACCTTTGGTCGATAAAACAGGAAAATTTTATAAAATTGAGGAACTTGATCCGGATTTTGTCGTAAAAAATGTTAATGTTGATTTGTATGGAGAAGTTGCTGGAAGATATGTTAAGCCGGACTACGAAAAAGGAGAATCCCAATTTGAAGATACTTTGGATGTTTTCCTATGTTTATGGCTCAAAAAACATAACCGCGCTTTCAAGGTTGAAAAGTATATTCATAACTACCCTCATTGCTGGCGGACCGATAAACCAATCTTGTATTATCCGCTTGATTCCTGGTTTGTTAAAACTACCAGCGTAAAAGAAAGAATGATTGAACTGAATAAGACAATTAACTGGAAGCCACAAGCAACCGGGACCGGACGTTTTGGCAACTGGTTGGAGAATTTGGTTGATTGGAATTTATCACGCTCACGCTTCTGGGGTGTCCCGCTTCCTATTTGGATGACTGAAGATAAAAAAGAACAAATTTGTATTGGTTCAATTGAACAGCTTAAAAATGAGATAGATAAAGCTGTCTTAGCCGGGTTTATGAAAGATAACCCATATAAGGATTTTGTTCCAAATGATTTCAGTAAAGAAAATTATCAGAAAATTGATCTTCACCGCCCTTATGTGGATGATATCTTTCTGGTCTCTCCTTCAGGTCAAAAAATGACCAGAGAACTTGACCTTATTGACGTTTGGTTCGACTCCGGCGCTATGCCCTATTGTCAATGGCATTATCCTTTTGAAAATAAAGAGATCTTTGATAAGAATTTTCCTGCAGATTTTATTGCAGAAGGAGTTGACCAAACAAGAGGGTGGTTCTTTACTTTACATGCCATTGCTTCAATGATCTCCAATTCTGTCGCATTTAAAACAGTGGTTTCCAATGGATTGGTTTTGGATAAGAATGGTAATAAAATGTCCAAAAGATTGGGCAATGCTGTTGATCCATTCGATACTATTGAAAAATATGGTCCTGATGCGACCCGATGGTATATGATGACGAACTCTCAACCATGGGATAATCTTAAATTTGACACAGAAGGAATTGCTGAAGTTCAGAGAAAATTTTTCGGAACACTATATAATACTTATAACTTTTTTGCTCTTTATGCCAATATTGACGGTTTTTCATACAAAGAACCCAATATAGCATACAAACAGCGTCCAGAAATTGACCGCTGGATTTTGTCTGAATTAAATACCCTTGTTAAAAATTGTGATAGCTATTATGCTGATTTTGAACCCACTAAAGCAGGTCGCGAAATACAGCAATTTGTAGATGAATATCTGAGTAATTGGTATGTCCGTCTTTCCCGCAGAAGATTCTGGAAGGGCGACTATTCCGAAGATAAGATCTCTGCTTACCAGACTCTTTATACTTGTATGGTAACTATTGCTAAACTTGCTTCACCGATTGCTCCTTTCTTTATGGATAGACTATACATGGATTTGAACAAAATTACCGAACTGGAAAGTGCCGAATCTATTCATCTCTCTTATTTTCCTTTTGTTAATGAAGGTTTTATAGACAAATCACTGGAGGAAAGAATGCAATTGGCTCAGCAAATTTCTTCAATGGCGCTCTCTTTGAGAAAAAAATCCAATATTAGAGTTCGTCAGCCATTGTCAAAAATTATGATTCCGGTGCTGAATGTCAATTTTAAAAAGCAAATTGAAAAAGTTCAACATCTCATTTTGCATGAGATCAATGTTAAAGAAATTGATTTTGTTGAAGACAGTGAAGGCATTTTGATAAAATCCATAAAGCCTGATTTTAAGAAATTAGGGCCTAAATATGGCAAAATCATGAAAGCTATTGCACTTCAGATTAACGGATTTTCTCAAAAGGATATTGCCCGACTCGAAAAAGAGGGAAAAATCGATTTTGTGATTGAAGGAGAACCCGTTGAGATCTTGTTAAGTGATGTTGAAATATTTGCTGAAGATATTCCGGGTTGGGTGGTTTCAAATCAAGGAGCACTTACGGTTGCTTTGGATATTACGATTACGGATGAGTTGAAAATGGAAGGGTATGCCCGTGAACTGGTTAACAGAATACAAAACTACCGAAAAGATTCCCGACTTGATGTGGTTGACAATATTTCTATTGAAATTGAAAGCCATCCTGAATTGGATGCTTCTTTCAAATTATTCGAGAATTTTATCAAAACCGAGACATTATGCACGGATTTCAGCATCTCTCAAACAATTTCAAATCCTTCCAAAACAAAATTTGAAATTTCGGAAGGAATTGAAATTGATGTTGTTATTCGGAAAATATAAAAATGTCTGCTATTGCTTTTCGGCAATATTGATAATTACTTCTACTGCTTTTACCATAGACTCCAAAGGAATATATTCATACTTCCCGTGAAAATTATGTCCACCGGCAAAAATATTGGGACAGGGGAGACCCTTGAAAGATAAATTTGCTCCATCAGTGCCTCCGCGAATGGGCATAACCTTTGCTTCAATACCTGCTTTTTTCATAGCTTTAATGGCACGGGTGACAACAAAAAATACCGGTTCAACTTTCTCTTTCATGTTGAAATATTGATCCTTGATTTCACATGTTATTCGGTTTCCATGTTTAAGATTTAGAAAATCAGTAATTTGCATGATAAGATTCTTCTTTTGTTCAAATTTAACCTTGTCATGATCTCTGATAATATATTGTAAGTTACTGTTTTCAACGGAACCTTCCATTTTCGTTAATAGGAAAAATCCCTCGTAATCCTGGGTGTACTGAGGTCTTTGAAATTCCGGCAACATGGAGTTGAATTCCATAGCGATAAGCTGAGAGTTAATCATCTTGTTTTTGGCATATCCGGGATGAATATTTCTTCCCTGGATTTTGATAGCTGCTCCGGCAGCGTTGAAATTTTCATATTCAAGTTCACCGATTGCTCCTCCATCCATGGTATAAGCGAAATTACAACCAAATTTAGAAACATCAAAATGTACTACTCCTTTTCCGATCTCTTCATCTGGAGTGAAGGCAACTCTTAATTTTCCATGCTTTATCTCTGGATGTTGAATTAAATATTCCATCGCAGAAATAATCTCTGCAATACCGGCTTTGTCATCTGCCCCTAAAAGACTTTTCCCGTCAGTAACCAATAGTGTCTGTCCTTTATAGTCTTTTAATTCAGGAAAATCAACTAATGTTAAAGCTGTATTTGTATCAGCATCCAAAATAATGTCTTTCCCGTCATAATTTGCCAAAATTTTAGGTTCTTTAATGCCGGGCATATCAGGAGCAGTGTCAAAATGTGCCATAAATCCGATGACAGGCAAGTTATCTTCGCAATTTGAAGGTAATGTAGCTGTAACATAACCAAAAGAGTCTTTTTCTACTTCCGTCATCCCGATTTTTGTCAACTCTTCAACTAAATATTCACCAAATACTAATTGCCCCGGTGTGCTTGGATAGGTATTGGAATTATCATCTGAAGTGGTAGCAAAAGAGAGATATTTTGAGAAACGCTCTAATAATTTTTCTTTCATAATAAATTGTTATTAAGTTATTTAGCAGATTATTTTATTTCAAGCTTCTTTAGAATTTCTTTTGGAATGGCATTTTTATGAACAATAATATTGATAGTTTGCATTTTTACAAATGATTCTGAAGCATAAAATAGTCCATTGTACGGATTGCTTGAACCAAGCCCCCAAGAGTTTTTTACAATGAAATAGGGATTCCCGATTTGGTCAACTGCTTTACCAACAATTACCATTCCGTGATCATCAGTAGTAGTATAGTTGTCAAAAGCAATCTGGCGCATTTCTTGAGTTATTACTTTTTCTTTTCCGGGTCTTTCAAAAGTGTATAATTCTTTCTCTTTTTCATTTTGGGATAACTTTTCCCATCTTGCCTGATCAGAACCATCAGTGGAACTGAAGACCTTATCAGGAACAATAGCGATTCCCTTTTTCCAATTAAATCCTTTATCACTTACATCACTGCCCCATGCAATGCTATATCCATTGTCAACTGCATAATTCATTACCTGAAGCATTTCTTCCAAAGGAAGATTATAGGATTCTTCCATTGCCCAGTTATCAGGTATTTCTACTGCAAATTTGGTGTAAAACGGATGATGTGTATATGAAGTGATGCTTATATAGTCATCAAAGTTAATTCCAAGTGAATTGGCAAAAGTTATTGGAGTGTAGTTCACTCCTTTGTAAGTGAAAGTTTCTGGTGTTGAGCCAAGATAGGCATCAACTATGGCATTGTATCCCTTTTTCCATGCAGTGGAAAGTTTTTTATTGGGATTGGTTACTACTACGTCAACATATGCTTTTAGAAGAGCATCAAGCTCTCCGTGAACCGGAAGCTCCTCGCCGTATCCTGCTCCGCTATATATTTCCTCTGGAACAATTCCATACTTTCTTATCATATTGAAAACATCAAAGAAAGCACCACCACCGCCAAAATTATAATTTCCATGCATTCTTACATAAACATCCGCTTTATCACAATATGCCTTATTTACAATCCACATGTCTGAAAGGTCATATTCTCCTTTATTCATCCTAAGTAACTCACATTCAAGGAATCCAATTCCGGAATAACTCCAGCAAGTACCTGAACGGTTTTGATTTTTTACGGGCGTATATTTTATCTCTTTGATAGGTGTAAAATTGTATCCTTCAGATACAGAATTAATATCCTGAGCGGTTAGAACGCTATTTGAAACAAATAAGGCTGATAATATCAGCAGAATAAGCGATAATTTTTTCATTTATTTTTTATTTTATATTATGGTTAATATTTTATGTTTTACTCCGTTAAAACTAAACTCATCACCTTCCTTTTTTCCTTCCATAGCCTTGAAAATAGGTACTTGTACAGAAATGGCATAATAGATATCGTTTTCAAAATCAATTTTTCCAAGACTAATACTGACAAACATTTTTTGTTTGTCAGTGGATACAATAGTTCCAAATTCAACACATTCTGAAATTTTATCCGGATTAATCATGTTAAGCGTGCGAATATTGGATTGAGCTATATCAAATTGTTTAGAATAGATATCAGCTAGCCGCATCTGTTTTGTGCGAAATGCATCATACCGATCTTTGGGTGGACCATATTCATTAGCCATTTGCTGCGCTTCATTCATCAAATTTTGAGAGTCTTGCGCTACTTTCTCCATACGAGTAATACATTCCGAAATTAGCTTTTTCTTTTGCATTTTTAAGTAATGTGAAAATATTTATTTTTGGAGAAAAGAGAAAACTAAAATTTTCTTCTCACTAAATCGCAAAGAGCCAAATATGCCGGAGAGGTTGAATCCCAAAAATAATGTTTTTTCATCTTTTCCATAACAGAAAAAGCTTCTTCAATATTATTGCAATTGTTTAATGATTGTATTGCCTGACTGAATTCTTCTCCTCTGTTCTTAAATAATTCTCTAATAAATAAAAACTTGTCATTAATAGATATTGATTTTGTCAAATCACTAATCTTTGTATTCTGATATTTTGTGTTGAGCGAATTGTCTTTTTTTTGTTCAATTAAAATATCATTTAAGGAACGTTTTTGGGAAATATTGTCCTTTTCAGGAATTTCATCAAATAAACTATTAGCAATTTTTTGAGGAGCTTCTTGGTTTGAACTATATGGATGATCAAAATCAGGTTCTGTTTTTGAAGTGGGCTCCATTAGGGGCTCATCTTCAACAAAAGGTTGCATTACTTTTTCAATATCTGCTTCTTTTATTGTCTCTTGTTCAAATGGTAAAGAAGAATTATTTTCCTCATCTTCTTTTGAAATGATTATATTTTCATTTTTAAAAGTTTTATCGGGAAGAAACTCAAGAATATCATCATTGTCAAAATCGTTTTCTGAAGAAATCTCTTCTGTTTTTTCTAAAGGTTGTGGTTCAAATATTGACTCTGGTTCTTTAAATATAACTTCATTTTTATCTAATAATTCTTCTGATTTATCTTCAATTTGAGAGAGGGGTTCATTGATAATAACTTGCTCCGATTCAAAATCAGGTATGACATTAGTGGGTGCTTCGGGTTGTTGTTCAACTTCATCCTGAATAGGCTCTTGTTTTTCAAATGAAACAACTGTTTCAGAAGTGAAATTGATTTCAGTGTTAGTATCATAATGCAATACCACAAGGTAGGCTTCCCTTAATTTCTGCAGGACTATATCTTTTTCTATCTGAGTAAAAGAAGAATTGTTTTTTGTTATAAGTTGAAGATTTTCAATAATTTTATTGAGTTCTTCTAAAGGATTATCCATTTTGTTGATATTATACATAGATTTTTACTTATTTTATTTTTACCTTTGCCAACAAAAATTAAACAAAAATTGCCTCCAAAAATACAAAAATAATTAATTCAAATATATTAAATATGTTCCTTGAAAATAAAGCAAATAGAAATAAGAGCAAAGGTTGGATTGAAGTAATCTGCGGCTCAATGTTTTCTGGAAAAACAGAGGAACTCTTACGAAGGCTCAGGCGTGCCCGTTTTGCTAATCAGCAAATAGAACTTTTTAAACCCGCTATTGATATCCGTTATGATGAGGTAGCAGTTGTTTCTCATGACGATACTTCCATGATTTCTACTCCTGTTCAAAATTCTGCTGAAATTCTGATTTTTGTCAATATGGATTCAGTTGAAGTGGTGGCTATTGATGAAGCTCAGTTTTTTGATGCTGGAATTGTTGATGTTTGTAATAAGCTGGCTAATGCAGGAATAAGAGTCATTGTTGCAGGATTGGATATGGATTACCTTGGAAATCCTTTCGGATCAATGCCAAATCTTATTGCCATTGCAGAGTACGTCTCTAAAGTGCATGCAATTTGTGTCCATTGTGGTGAACTTGCCCAGTTTTCAAATCGCATTGTAAATAACAACAAACAGGTGCTTTTAGGTGAAAAGGATAGCTATCAACCACTTTGCAGGCATTGTTATAATGAACTGAATTCTTGATTTTTCTTATATTAATGTTTTTAAATTAAATAATTATGATCTATGATTTGATAGTAATTGGCAGTGGACCGGGAGGTTATGTTGCTGCTATTCGTGCTAGTCAGTTAAATATGAAAGTGGCAGTTATTGAACGAGCAGAACTTGGAGGTGTTTGTTTGAATTGGGGATGTATTCCTACTAAAGCCCTTTTAAAATCTGCCCAAATATATAAATATGCAACTCATGCTGTCGATTTTGGGATTTCTATAAATGGAAGTGTGACCCCCGATTTTGATGCCGTGGTGAAAAGAAGTAGGATGGTTGCTGATACTATGAGCAAAGGAGTTCAATTTCTTTTGAAAAAAAATAAGGTCGATGTTATTTCCGGTTTTGGAAAAATTGTTAAAAATAATAAAGTAGAAGTCACAAAAGATGATGGCACATTGGATTATTTTGAAGCTCCTCATATCATCTTGGCTACGGGTGCTCGATCACGAATTTTACCACAAGTTCCTCAGGATGGGAAAAAAATTATTGGTTATAGGGAGGCTTTGACTCTTTCTAAACTTCCTGAATCAATGGTGGTTATGGGATCAGGGGCTATTGGAAGTGAATTTGCTTTCTTTTATTCTACTTTGGGCACTCAGGTTACTTTAGTGGAATTTCTTCCCAATGTAGTGCCTGTTGAAGATGAGGAAATCTCTAAACATCTTGAAAGAGCTTTCCGTAAAGCAGGAATTAAGGTTATGACATCTTCAGCCGTTGAAAATGTTGTTGTTGAAGGAGACCTTTGCAAAGTTACTATTAAAGATTCCAAAGATAAGATCTCAATGGTAGAATGTGATATCGTTCTTTCTGCAGTTGGTATTCAGGCAAATATAGAAGGAATTGGTCTTGAAGAATATCATGTTACTACTGAAAAAGGGAAAGTGGTGGTCGATGATTTCTATAAGACAAATTGTGAGGGAATTTATGCAATCGGCGACTTAGTTCATGGCCCCGCTCTGGCACATGTAGCTTCTCATGAAGCTATTGTATGTGTTGAAAAAATCGCAGGATTGAATCCTCATCCGGTTAATTATGCCAATATTCCGGGCTGTACATATACCTCTCCTGAGGTTGCTTCTGTTGGAATGACTGAAAAGTACTGCCTTGAAAATAATATTGAAATTTTGGTGGGAAAATTTCCTTTTACTGCCTCCGGAAAAGCTACGGCTTCAGGTTCCCGCGATGGTATGGTTAAGGTTATTTTTGATAAAAATACCGGAGATTGGCTCGGCTGTCATTTGATCGGAGATAATGTTACGGAAATGATATCTGGAGTTGTAATAGCTCGTGAAAATAAGGTAAAGGGTCGCGATGTTTTACATGCTGTTCACCCTCATCCCACATTATCCGAAGCTATTATGGAGGCCACAGCTGCGGCTTATGGGGAAGCTATTCATTTATAAATATTTTTTATGAGATATTTAAAAGCGTTTTCTCTGCTTTTCCTTTTAATACCCTTTTTCTCATTGGCTCAATCGGGGTCCAAATATTTAAAGGATTCTTCTCGGATAGATAAAGGGTTTGATTTTATGGTAAGTGGGGGAGTATATTTTGCTAATAAATATAATGCTGACTATTATAACGGAAGTCCTCAAAATGAAAATGGACTGGATTACATTTTTAATAATAAGTATTGGTATGATGATATCAATCAATTGATGATTGAAAAATATTCCTATATCAGCGATTCTGTCTTTTTGGGAGATCTACCGCAAAATATGAGTTACAATCCAAATATGTCCATCTCTTTTGGATTCAGATATAAATTTAATATGAATTGGGGTATTAGTTTATTTTACTCTTATACAAAAATTACGGCTTCTGATAAATTTTATCTTGATTATAAAACTCCCTCTGGGAATATTCGCCCGGGCTATATTGCTGAATATCTCGTTGGACAAGAGAGTAGGTCTATTTTTGATTTGTCAGCTTCCTATCTGTTTCAAATTCACTCTATTGTTAAACCATTTGTTGAAATTGGAGTTCAGTTTAATTTTGTTGATGTTAAAAAGTACATTGCGCTGATAGAAGGTAAGGAATATAATCTTTTGGATTATTATCAAGGTGCTTATTATACTCCGAATTCACAAATGCAAAAATTTGATACTAAATATGGTGGACCCGGGTACGGATTTTCTTTTTCAACAGGTTTAAAACTTGCATTTAATAAGTTTTTCTCGATAGATCCTACTTTTTATTTATCTGCAAGTAGTTTTGGATTAACCGGTTATAAAAACATCGCTTTAAATTATGGTGCTCTTGTTCGCATTTTTATGAGTGATTTGGTTTTTTCAAAATAAATTTTTGAAATCTGTTGCAGATTAAAATATTATTTGTACTTTTGCTGCGTAGTTCTGTTATATCGTTCGAACTATAATATTATTAAATCTGTAATATTTTTAACAAAGTTTTTTATATACTTTTTTTAAAATTAATTATGTTAGATTCTTCAGACAAAAAGCCTAAAAGAAAAAGAATTGCAGTATCGGAGATATCCCCTATAGCTACTTCTAATGAAAAAAAAATCTCTGCCGGTATTATTGCAAGCAGTGAAAAGCCAGTCGCTCCCTCTGCTAAACCAATTGAGGATTTTTTTATTACTACTGAACCTGAAACCACTCCTGAACAAGTTACTAATGATGAACCTTTGGTTTTTGCCAATCCTTTGCCTTTAAGTGATAAGGTTAAGCAAAAAAGAAAATCGATTTCTAGTCAAAGTTCAAAAAAAGACTTTTCCCATAATAAAAAATCTTTTGTTTCAGAAAAAAATAAAACTTCTTCATTTAAGTATGAAGATAAAGTTGAGGTTGAAAAAAAGATCTCTATGATTTTTGACGATCCTTCTATAATTGAAAGCCAACT
>JAGVVH010000351.1 GCA_019135895.1 Bacteroidota bacterium
CTGGAGGGCTGGTCTTCCAATAGCCCCGGTTTCGCCCGGGGTAAAGGACAGTAGCACCAGTTCCACCCTGGAAGGGTGGCCGTCAGTATTCCTCCACGGGGTAACTCGCGTGACGCAAGTTCATTAGGCGAATGCCCCATGCCGCGTACCGTTCCGTTATAACAATGTTATAACATATCCCGGACCATATTTTCGACAGCAAAATACATTGGAAGAGACCGCAAGACAATGTAGTATGAATGCGATGAGTTAATTCTTAATTCGCATTAGTAGTAATAGTTGGCTGTTACCGGGTTGTAATATCCTTCAGGAGTTAATACCCTGGTCAGCGTTCCCCCTGTATATATGAAAGGCCCGTAATAGAGTGTCGTGGTGGTGGTTGAGGCAATTTGAAGTAGAAAGTAAAAAGTTGAAAGTTGAAAGTGAGGTGTTTAGCGTAGTTCAAATTTAAAGTTCGGGGTTCAAAATTCAGGGTTTTGCAGTCTGTTTGTTGTTGGCCTTGCGTCATGCGTCTTGCGTCATTACTTAAGCTAAAACCTCATTGTAAGAGACTTGCACGACTTGCAAGATCCCGCGGAGCGGGACTTCGTCGTTTCACTCCTCAGCTTGCAAGACCTGTCCCCATGCCCTGTGCTCTGAGCTTCTTCCTCTGTGCCCTGTGCCCTGCGCTCTGAGCTTCTTCCTCTGTGCCCTGTGCCCTGCGCTCTGAGCTTCTTCCTCTGTGCCCTGTGCTCTGAGCCCTGAGCTTTTCATAATCTCCTATTCTCCCCTTCATCTTCTTCCTCCCTCAACGTCCCTCTGCATTAATCCTTCAGCCTGACCAGCACCAGCACCGGGTTGTCCGTTTCCTTTAAACTGGCAGCTAGTTTTTCAAATTCCAGTTTTTTGGAAGGAACTATTGGATTTGAGTCTTTAAACTCCTTACTGGCAGCACGGGCTATTATTTGGTATGGGTATTGAATTCCAATTAAATATTCATCCCCCTCCCAAGAATAGTAGTAATTGGGAAGAAACCATGAACCACTGTCAAAGTCATTGACCATACCACTTATTGGATGACCTCCTACGGATTCATCCCATTCATATTGGAATTTGGAGGTTCTCCAGGTCTTTTTATCGACAAATGCCATTGTGTATCCCTGATAATAGTATTTAAACAAAAAATACCTTCTGGTCTCAATCAGTTTGGTAATTCCAAAATATTTTTTTTGGAATATATGATCGATTGGTACATAATCTCTTGGAAATCTGTGATCTCCTGGCTTAACAGTTATAATAGGTTTCTCTTGAAAATCTTTATCCACGGAATATATTGTATCAGTCCAAGTGTTGTAATATGTAATCCTGTTATCGAAAATATATGGACGGCCTGTACCAGAGATATTAGCAGAAAATTTTGGTAAATGTCTTTTTTGAGTTTTTAATACTTGACCAAAAGTATCACAGACAATCCATTCAAAATCATTATAATCAAATTGCATATCTAATTGAATAAAAATATTAGAATTAAAAAAAATGATTGCTGAGATTGGAGTTGCTACTTCATTAAGCTTAAAATCTCTTACTAGATGACCTTCTTTTGAAAACACTTTGATAGTTTTATTTCTGTCGGAAAGATTATAAACGTTGCCTGTTCTGTTATCCCTTCCAAAATACATGTAAAAAGTGTATTCACTTGGCCCCCGACCTATGCTGCCTATTCTGTTTAATAACTTTCCAGCCAAATCGTAACGGAGTAAACCAATATCTGCTGAACTTATAATTATATCGTTACTGCCAAATGCTATGTCAATAAATCTATTAACCGGTATGCTGTTATCAAGTGGAATGTATTTAATGTCACTGGCAATGTCAGAAAGGAAAACCTGGTCATCTCCAATAGCACGGGGATCAAATTCATAAAATTCTGAATCAGCTGATGTACAGGAAGATAGAATTAGTGATATTAATAGAAAGTAGAAATCCTTCATAATGTATTTATGTCATGACATTTATTATTATCATAAAGTTAGAGTAAGGTCGATTCTAGTTTGAATCGACCTTACTCTCAATTATCCGGTATTATTTGCTAGTACGGTGTGAAGGATCCATAACATCCAATTGCTTCACACATAAACTTACACTCATCGGCACTGCTTGCAGCACCAGTTATGCAAACTCCACCACCTCCATTTTCTTCGTGGAAGCACCAGCAGTTACTACCTCCCTTAAGAGAAATCAACTCTTCATTTTTTATCAATCTTTCAGGATTGATTTGCAATTTACCAAGTTTTTTCATTTTAATAATTTTTAAATTTCAGAAACATTTTTTCAATATGTACCAATTTGTTTTCCATGCCGCGGCGGCATGCTTTTTATCGCCCGGGATGAACCCGAATTAAGAAATGCCTCCCTGTTTATTATTTCATAGGCTGGTGATACCGACCCATGAAAAAGCGTCAGGGTCCACTACCTGAG
>JAGVVH010000374.1 GCA_019135895.1 Bacteroidota bacterium
GCGTAAGCCCTTTTATTTTTCTCGTGTTTTATAAGCTTCTATGATGTTCGATATTAACACGGACCAGGCAAATAAACCTTGTAAGCTAAAAGGGCGGACAATGCGACCCTAACGGTTGACAATATGGCCTGTAAGGGATTGCGGGCGATTTCCTATCAAGGTACACGAAACGTTGAAGCGGGCTACAAACCTTAGCATACCACTGAAACCCTTATTGGCTATATTGTGTGTTGTGCGTTCGTGCTTTATTTTGTTTTAAAATTTATCATTTTATATCTACTTACAAATCCGCTTTTTTCAATCGTTTTCTGTGATGCTTGATTTTCAATTGCACATCCACAACTTGGTTTTAGGTTATTTTTAATCGAGTATTCTCTCAGATTCAAAATAATCTGTGAACCAATGGCATTTCCTCTTTTTGAAGGATTAACCCAAACTCCTAAATCACAAAAACTCCAATCTGGATGTGTTCTAATTACCATTCCACAACCAACAAATTCTTCGTTTTTATAAAACTCAAAAACATTCTCATTTTTTACAAAATCAATTAATTGCTGTTCTGTTTCAAATAGCTCCTTTATTGATTCATCTTGTCCGAGTAATAATTCAACTGATAAATGGTCAGCCTTTTTCATTTTTATTGTCGAGTCTTTTATTATCAATGGTTCAAAATAATCACGATACAATAATCCAATAATCGAATATGGAAGTGTCTTTAATAAACAGTTACTTAACAAAAGTGAATCAAATGATTTGCAATAAATATCCGTTATTGATAAGTCTTTCAAGACTTGTCCGAAGATTTCATTACTTTCAGGTATGTATTTGTCTAAAACATAAAACTCAATCAAAACGCCATCATTATTCCTAATCGCATAACCAGATACATTATTATCCACTTGAAAAATATAGTAATCAGAATCACTAATCATTAACTCAATGAACAACTCTTGGAATTCAGGCAATGAGTTTAAGTAATCAATTCGAAATTTTGCGATTTTGTCTATTGTAGTTTTTGTAATTTTCATAATCAGTTAAATAGCTTTAGCTGTCAAATCCTTTTTAAGATAAACCATATCAACAAGTTGTATATCACCATCGAACATAGCGTGGTCGTAATTGTCAGTAAAAAAATTCTTAACTCTATGAGACTTTTCAAATCCACAACTTTCATAATACGACAATATCCATGGTATTTCACCTGTCCCGACAAGCATTGTTTTGAAATGGCTTTTGTAGAAATCAGAAATGTAATTAATCAATTCTCTACCATAGCCTTTGTTTTGATACTTCTCATATGTCGCTATGTTTTTTAACTCGCAAGTTTCGCTGTTTATTGCTACTACAACGCAAACACTTTTCAAATCACCGTCAAATAATGCAAATAAATCGCCACTCGACAAATACTTGTCAATCATGTTTTCCTGCTCGTCTGCCAACAACAATAAGTCAAGGAACTGTTTCTTATTTTCGATAATTTTTTCTATTCTCATCATAATTCTGCTCAATAATAAGGATTATTTGCTTTCTGTTTTTTCATTGTGTCAAGGTTGCAGGATGTTTTTCAGCATGACGCACAACGGATAGCGGTATGCGCAGTACGGGATTTCGAAGCCACTTCACTATCAAGATGCAGAAAGGCTGAAACGAGCCACAGACGTTGAATTACGCTGTAACCCCCGTATTGCGTATGACCGCGTGTTACAAGCTGGCCGTTTTTCGGTTCATTATCGAATCTGTTTGTTTTTGCTGCACTGTCTCTCTGTCCGGTGTTGGAGCGGGACGGGCTGAAAGGCTCTTTGGCAAAATTTGGATTTAGCGTTGGCTTTGCGGGTTTTGCCAATGTGCCTTTCAGCGAAGGGACGGTGGGTGTTTGGATTTTACATATCGAATACATTTTCTTCGCTTTCTTTTGGTAATAATTCAGAAAAATATTCTCGATTCAATTTGTTTTCAAAAAAATCTTTTGCTTTAATATTTTCAACTGCAATATTGTTAATTGGGAAATTAATATTATTAGAAATCATTTGTTTATAAGCATCAACTTCTCCTCTAAAATATGCAACAGAAAGCAATTTTGTGTTATTATCTTGTTTTAAAGCTTGTCCAATTAATCCATTTATATGTACATCTGAAAAACTATAACCAATACAAATGATAAGTTTTGCATTTAATGTATAATGCCTGAATTCTGAAAATAAATACAAATACGGGTCTGAAAACCGCATTTTGTTTTGTGTGCCAAAAATCAAATCAGGTTCAGTCGGTTCTCTATTTACAAACTCAACTATGTTTGTTTTTAAATCTCTTTTCCAATCAATTGAACCATGTAGCTTATATAAATAAATATCCGGTTCATCATCTTTCACGACTTCGCTAAACCTTTTATGGTTCCATTGTCTGGTATCTTTATCAAAACCACGTTCGCAGGAGAACTCAAACCCTTCATTATTT
>JAGVVH010000030.1 GCA_019135895.1 Bacteroidota bacterium
TTAAGAAAATCAAATATACTAATATCTTGACTCATGCATAATTACATTAGTCTTTAAAAATTCGGACTAAAGTCCTCAATATTAGTAAGATCAATTTGATCTTCTTCATTCAAGCCCTCTTGAAAATCATCATCATAATCTTCAACTTCTTCCACATAGTCATCTTCGGGATTGGGAATATGCAAATTATTTGTTTCTTTGGGAAGTTCTTTGAGCGAATAGGAACATCTCGGGTAAGTAACATCTTCTTTAACCGGTAAAATTTTCAATAATTCGATATAAAAAATTTTGGGATTAAGGAAATCATATTCATATATAATATGTTGATGAGGGTCAGAAATAAAGTCTTTGAGGACAGAGTCTTTCATCACAAATTTCGGTAAATTTGATTTGGTAGTAAAACCGTCATTTTCATCATATTCGGGCAGAGCAGCAACAGAATCATCCCCCATATCTATTAAAGTTATCTCTTTCTGTTTGTTCCATTTTACATCGCATAGAGAAAATGAGGCTAATTCATTACCCTTTAATCCAATCGAAGTATAAAGAATTTTGTGAAAATTCTCAAAATTATCACTTGAAAGGATTTCTATATCCCGAACAAAATCCTCAACTTCATCAAAATTAACTCTAAACTTATAATAAAACATAGCTTATAAAAATTGGTGTTTTAATTATTCTATTTCCATATTGTGAAAAACATTAGTCACATCATCATCATCTTCGATTCTTTCGAGCAATTTTTCAACTTCTTCCATTTGCTGAGGATCCAGTTTTTTCATATCGTTTGGGATTCTTTCAAATTTAAAAGTTTTAATTTCATACCTATTATCTTCCAAATATTTTTGGATTGGTCCAAAATGCTGAAATTCAGCAAAAATAGATATTCCATCCTCATCCTCAAAAAGTTCTTCTGCTCCGAAGTCAATCAGTTCCAGTTCCATATCTTCAATGTTAACCCCTTCTTTTTTGGCAACTAGAAAATTACATTTTCTGTCGAAAATAAAATCCAGCATTCCGGTAGTTCCAAGTGCACCTCCCAGTTTATTAAAATAACTTCTCACATTGGCAACTGTTCGTTGGTTATTGTCGGTAGCAGCTTCAATCACAATGGCAACACCATATGGTCCATAGGCTTCATAAACCATTTCTTTATAATCTGAAGTATCTTTTTCGAAGGCACGCTTTATGGCTCTGTCAACATTTTCTTTGGGCATATTTTCAGAACGAGCATTCTGAATCAAAAGTCTTAGTTTGGAATTGGTATTAGGGTCTCCTCCTCCTGCCTTAGCCGCCATTGTAATTTCCTTTCCTAAGCGAGTAAATACTTTTGCCATATTTCCCCATCTCTTAAATTTCCTTGCTTTTCTATATTCAAATGCTCTTCCCATAATTATAAAATTATAAATCTAAATTACTACTTTTTCAGGGTGCAAAGATAAATAAATTTCTTTTTTCTTGCTTTTTTGAATGCACTAGAGAATAAATTTTTATGCGCAGTATTGTCAAACGATACATTTTTTTACTTTTGCCAATCTGATTATAATAATCAATAAATTTTAAATGCTAGTTTCATTATAAAATCAAAAAAATATCTATGAAAAAAACATACACTATCGCTTTGGTAGCCCACGACAATTGCAAAGACGATTTGGTAGAATGGGTTGCTTTCAACAAAGAGAAACTTAAAAATCACAAACTTGTATGCACAGGGACAACCGGCAAGCTTGTTGAAGAGGAGATCAATAAGGGTATTTCACACAATTCTACTGACTATTTTAACATTTCCCGTCTGAAGTCAGGACCTTTAGGTGGGGATCAACAACTTGGTTCTATGGTGGCGGAAGGGAGAATAGATATGATGTTTTTTTTCTGGGATCCAATGACTCAACAACCGCACGATGTTGACGTTAAAGCACTGCTAAGAATCACTGTCTTATATAACATTCCCACCGCATGCTGTAGATCAACTGCCGATTTTCTGATTTCCTCACCACTCTTTGAAAGTGCCGACTATGAAAGTAAAGTATATAACTACAGTCATTACACAACAAGGAAATTAAAATAAAAAGAGGGAATAGAAAATAAACAATGAATTATTATCTCTATTGAAGACAAAAAAATTGTCATCTAAAAAGACAACAATTATAGACTATAAAAGGAAAGAGCCGGCATAAAAGCCGGCATAAGTATTCTTATTCGCTAGGAAATTTATTTTATTTCCACATCAACACCACTTGGCAACTCAAGTTTCATAAGAGCATCAATAGTTTTGGGAGTAGTTCCGTAGATGTCCAATAATCTCTTATAGGTAGAAAGTTCAAATTGCTCTCTGGATTTTTTGTTTACAAAAGTTGCACGATTCACAGTAAAAATCTTTTTGTGAGTTGGCAATGGAATAGGTCCGATTAAAACGACTTTATCATCTTTAACGGAATTAACTGCCTTGACAATTTTTTCTGCTGATTTGTCAACCAAAGTGTGGTCAAATGATTTTAATTTAATTCTAATACTGTTATTCACTTTTATTTGTTTTTAGTTATTTTTTTTAATTTATGTCTATAATAAAAATCTTCCTGCATTTAATATATAATCTCTAATATCTTCCGGAACCACTGCATATTTAAGGAACTCCATTGAGTAGGTAGCTCTTCCCGATGTAATTGAACGTAAATTTGTCACATATCCAAACATCTCTGCCAAAGGAACTTGCGCCTTAATAATTTGAAATCCAATTTTGGCATCTATTTCATCCAGCACCGCTCTCTTTCGGTTTAAGTCACTGGTAACATTTCCGATATAATCGTCGGGAGTAGTAATTTCAACTTTCATTATCGGCTCTAAAATGACAGTTTTCGCTTTCTTACAACTTTCTCTGAATCCAATTTTTGCGCAAATTTCAAAAGCAAATGCATCA
Source organism: Bacteroidota bacterium (assembly GCA_019135895.1). Classification (GTDB taxonomy): domain Bacteria; phylum Bacteroidota; class Bacteroidia; order Bacteroidales; family WCHB1-69; genus JAGVVH01. The sequence continues at coordinate 2,918 of JAGVVH010000030.1, forward strand.
GAGTCAACCGAATGAGTAGCTCCATCAAGCAAAGTGACAGATAAGCCTTCTAAAGGGAATCCATATTTTCCGTTAGACATGGCAATTTTAAATCCTTTTTCAATACCGGCTACATACTCTTTAGGAATAATTCCACCTTTAATTTTGTTTTCTAAATGCAACCCTTTTTGATCAAACGGCAAGGGATTAATTTCAAATTCAATTTCTGCAAAAGAACCTTTTCCACCACTCTGTCGTTTATAGGTTTCTTTATGTCTCACAGTTTCAATAATAGCTTCCTTGTATGCCACTCTTGGTTTTCCGTGATTTGAATCCACATTAAATTCTCTTTTCAAACGGTCGAGAAGGATATCCAAATGAAGTTCTCCCATTCCGCTGATAACTGTCTGATTAGACTCTTCATCAACTTTAACAATAAAAGTAGGATCTTCTTCTGAAAGCTTTGTTAAAGCAGCCATTAATTTGGCCTCATCATCCTTGGTTTTAGGCTCAATAGAAATAGTGATTACCGGTTCCGGAAAATCAATGTTTTCCAAAATTATAGGATGCTTATCATCTGTCAGACTATCTCCGGTGTGAATATCTTTCATACCAACCAAAGCCACAATACTACCGGCAGAAATTGAGTCCAACTGAATTTGCTTATTAGAATGCATTTGCAGTATTTTAGAAACGCGCTCCTTTTTCCCCGAGGTAACATTATAAACTGATTCTCCTGAATTTAAAGTGCCGGAATAGACTTTTATAAAAGTTAATCTTCCCACATAAGGATCTGAGGCAATTTTAAAAGCAAGGGCAGCAAAAGGTTCGGCTTTGTCAGAGTACCTGGTCTCCATTTTTTCAGTTTTGGGGTTTATTCCTTTCACTGCTGGCATATCCATTGGTGAAGGCAAATACCTCACAATTGCATCAATAAGCCTTTGAACACCTTTATTTCTAAAAGATGCACCACATAAAACAGGGTTGATTCTATGACCAATGGTTGCACAACGAATAGCCGCTATCAAATCATTTTCAGAAATTGACTCCGGATCCTCAAAATATTTTTCCATAAGGGTATCATCAAATCCGGCCAGATTTTCAATCATAGCAGTTCTGTATAATTCAACCTCCTCTTTCATCTCTTCCGGTACAGGTATTTCGTAATAGGACATTCCCTGATTCTCATCATCCCACTTATATGCCTTCCTTTCAATCAGATCAACCACTCCCGCAAAAGAATCTTCAACTCCAATTGGGAGCTGAAGGGGGATCGGATTAGCATTAAGTTTCTCTTTAATCTGTTTTACAACACTATAAAAATCAGCCCCAGAACGATCCATTTTATTTATAAAACAGATTCGGGCAAGATTGTACTTATTTGCCTGTCTCCAAACGGTTTCCGATTGAGGTTCCACGCCACCAACAGCGCAGAACAATGCTACGGCTCCATCCAATATTCTCAAAGAACGTTCAACCTCTACTGTAAAATCAACATGACCGGGAGTATCGATAATATTGATTTTATAATCTTCTGACTGGTATTTCCACATTACTGTGGTGGCAGCGCTGGTAATAGTAATTCCTCTTTCTTGTTCCTGCACCATCCAGTCCATAGTTGCAGTACCTTCATCAACTTCTCCGATTTTATAATTTTTTCCTGTATAAAAAAGAATTCTTTCAGTTGTGGTAGTTTTTCCGGCATCAATATGAGCCATAATTCCAATGTTCCGAACTTTCAGCAACTCCTCGGTCATGATGACTCCTTTCTATCCCAGCAAAAATATATCACAAAAAAATTAAAATCTAAAATGTGAGAATGCTTTATTAGCTTCGGCCATACGATGAGTATCTTCTTTACGTTTGAAAGCAGCACCTTCTTCTTTGTAAGCTGCCATAATTTCAGCAGCCAATTTGCTTGCCATTGTCTTTTCATGACGCTTGCGAGCAAAATTGATTAAGTTTTTCATACCTACAGATTGCTTTCTTTCAGGACGAAGTTCAGTTGGAATCTGAAATGTAGCACCACCGATTCTTCTACTCTTAACTTCCAATGCAGGTGTTACGTTGGCTAAAGCCTGTTTCCAAATTTCAACTCCATTTTCGCTTAATTTCTCTTCTATGATGTCAATGGCATCATAAAAAATTTGAAAAGCAGTTGTTTTTTTCCCTTCCAACATAATGTTATTGACAAATTTTGTCACCATTACATCATTAAATTTTGGATCCGGAAGGATAATCCGTTTTTTTGGTTTTGATTTTCTCATAATTTTGTAACTTCAATAATTGATTATTTACTCTCGAGACATCCATTTTGACGCTCAATTTACATCAACTTATTAATTGATTAACTCTTTTTCTTAGGACGTTTTGTTCCATACTTGGATCTCCCCTGGTGTCTTCCTTCTACACCTGCAGAGTCTAAGGCTCCTCTAACAATATGGTAACGAACACCCGGGAGGTCTTTCACACGACCACCTCTAACCAATACGATAGAGTGTTCCTGCAAATTATGTCCTTCACCAGGAATATAAGCATTTACTTCTTTCCCATTTGTCATTCTTACCCTAGCCACTTTACGCATAGCTGAATTAGGTTTTTTGGGAGTTGTTGTATAAACTCTCAAACATACACCACGCTTCTGTGGGCATGAATCCAACGCTTTTGACTTACTTTGAGAAGTCATTTTTTTTCTTCCTTTTCTTACTAATTGTTGTATTGTAGGCATACTATTTAAAAATTTAATCTATTAATTTACAATAAAAAAGTCCCATTTTTTTCGGGACTGCAAAAATACATTTTTTTTTAATTAAACAGAGGTGTATTAATATTTTTTCTTGAAAAAATTCAAAAATTCACTTTTGAATAATAACTATCTAACACTTACTCTTGAAATAAGACAAAAAGCTTTATTGAAAAAGACAACTTATCTACGGGATTTTTTTACATCTAACGACTTATCTCCATCAGTTGGCGCCTGTTGTTTTACTTCTTTTACAATATAATTTTTAAAACTCTTCTCTGTTTTATAATATTGAACTAATGTTTTAGCAGAGAGTACATCCTTGATACTTTGATAAAACCTTGAATCGAGATCGAGCAACTTGCCTTTCATTTCAAATCTGGAATCATAATAAAAAAGAATCGCTTCATCATTCAGAATATCAAAATTAATAGCTCCATTTTCACGTTTTATCCCTTTATCTTCTCTTTTTTGTTTAAATAGCTGATGAATAGCCTCTTCCTCTACTAAATACTTGTCAAAGAGTGGCCAAAATATCAATTGCTCCTTTTCAGATAGTATTAGATTGTTTTTAAAATATTCTCTTTTTAATTTCATCACATTTTGACACTCTTGCTTCATCATTTTCACTGCTGAAGGGTCAACTAAGGAAGGATTTTTCTCAGATGGAGCAACTTTTGCTGTTTCCAATTTGGACTGTGCATTGACATTTATGAAGGCAGCAACAAAAAACAATGCCATCAATATTAAGAATCTCTTTTTCATATTTAATTATTATTTTGGGTATTATATTTACTATTCGGAATATAATTCAGCAATATCAGCATAGACTAATTCTTCAGAATAAGACTCAGCAATATCGTAATCCAGACTATTAAATTGTTGAACTTTATCCTTAGAATTATTTTTTGTTTCTGAATTAACTGATTCCGATGCAGCAATTTGTTTATTATCATCTGATAACATGCTCTCGTTTTCAGAAACAATTTCCTTATTGGTATTTAATTCTGAATTCACTTGTTGAAAAACTTTGCTCTCAGAAACAGAGTCTAAGGAAGAAACTAAAACCGGCTGTCCATTTTTTGGTAAAAAAACAAATAGACCGATAAAAATCAATATTGAAGCAGCAAGAGAAGAAAAAGTAATAATAAACCTATTTCTGCGACTTATTTTTTGATGATAATGAATTTTTTGAAAGACTTCATCTTGCATCTTTTCAAAATACCCATTCGGCAATTGAAAAGCATTTTCATCTCTGTATTTTTCTAAATTATCCATTTTATTTTTTCAACAAAATCTTTCTATTGACTTAACTCTTTTTATGAAGTTTAATGTTTAGCTAAAAATTCCTCAACCTTTTTTACTGCAAAATGATAAGAGGCTTTTAATGCACCCACCGAAGTATTCAAAACTTTAGACATCTCCTCATACGGCATCTCGTCATAATAGCGCAATGTAAATACTATTTTCTGTTTTTCGGGGAGAAGCATAATTGCTTTTTGCAACAGTTGCTGAATTTTATCTGCAGAAAAATATTTATCTTCTGCAACTGATGTAACCATATAATCAGCATAACTATCATCAAAAAGATTCAGCATTTTCTTTTTCTTTTCAATAAATGTCAGCGATTCATTCACACAAATTTTGATAATCCATGTTTTCAGACTGGAATCACCCCTAAACTTATCAAGATAACGCCATATTTTAAGCAACACATTCTGGGTAATATCGTTTGCATCCTCATGAGAAAAAACCACTCTTCGGATGGCAAAATAAATTACCTCCTTATATTTATCCATTAATAATTTGAATGCCTGCTCCTTAGTCTTTTCTTTTGAAAAAAGAGCTAAAATATATTGATCATCAACAGGCATAAGGGAATAATTTGGTAATATAATTTAATAATTATGAATTCAATCTGCCAATCACTTTTTCGGCAGCATTCACAATATGAGCAGAATCCAATCCATACTTTATCATTAACTCGGAAGATGTACCACTTTCTCCAAAAGTATCATTAATAGCTACCATTTCAACAGGAGCCGGATAATTCATTGCCAATAACTGACTGATTGAGTCACCAAGTCCGCCATTAAGCATATGCTCTTCAGCTGTCACAACACATTTTGTCTTCCTCACGCTAGCTAATACTGCCTCATTATCCAATGGTTTAATAGTATGAATATTGATTACTTCGGCAGAAATTCCTTTTTGAAATAAAATATAGGCTGCTTCAAGCGCCGGATAAACGAGATGTCCGGTAGCAAAAATGGTAACATCATTACCTTCTTGTAATTTATTTGCTTTACCAATAATGAAAGGCAAATTTTCAGGAATAAAATTTGGCACAGAGGGTCTGCCGAATCTCAAATAAACAGGGCCATTATATTCAATAGCAGCCAAAGTAGCCATTTTAGTCTGATTAAAATCGCAGGTATTAATCACAACCATATTAGGTAACATTTTCATCATTCCGAGATCTTCAAGCATTTGATGAGTAGCTCCATCTTCGCCCACAGAGATACCTGCATGAGCTGCGGCTATCTTCACATTCAAATTTGAATAAGCAACAGATACACGAATCTGATCATAAACTCTTCCGGAAACAAAACCCGCAAAACCTCCGGCCACCGGAATTTTTCCACTTAGAGCAAGTCCCGCCGAAATTCCAATCATATTAGCTTCTGCAATTCCAACCTGAATGAATCGATCAGGAAATTCTTTTTGAAAATCATTCATTTTTAAACTGCCGGTAACATCAGCGCACAAAGCCATCACATCGGCATTATTTCTTCCGGCTTCGAGCAAGCCAACACCAAAACCCGAACGGGTATCCTTAAAATCATTGTATGTAACAGGTTCCATATTTATTATTTTGGTTGCAAAAATACAATTTTTTGTCAAGTAATATCATTTATAATTAACTTAAGAAGTACATATTCTTAAGCATAAAATAAAAAACCTATTTTTGCATTTATAAAAGATACATAATAGATATAATGTTGAAAAAGGCATTAACTTCTCTGCTGGTTATTTTTTGTTGTTTAGTGACAATTGGGATAAAAGCTCAAAACTTTTCTAATTTCAGGATGGGAAGTATGATTATAGATACTAATATAATTAAGCTGGATTCTCTTTCTATTATTCCTCAATCATTTCAACTTACCGGTCTTAGTCCGGATGAATATTCCATAGATTATATTACAGCAACCTTAACAATAAACAACAACGAACTGATAGGAAATCAAATAGCATATTCCTATCGTCTATTTTCTTTTGCTTTAGGGGAGAAGTATTATCACAAGCCGGTATCAATGATTATTTCCAAAACCGCCTCATACCAACCCAAAATCATGCCGATTAGTACGTTTATCAGCAGAGAAGCAGATGATAATTTATTGATTAGCAAGGGTTCTATTTCAAGAGGAATTACAGTAGGGAACAATCAGGATCTTGTTTTGAACTCCAACCTAAATTTACAACTTTCGGGAATGCTGACTGAAGATATCGAAATTAAAGCCAATATTTCTGATAAGAATATCCCTATTCAACCTGAAGGGAATAGTCGTATTATTCAGGATTTTGACAAAATATTCATAGAACTGAAATATAAAAATCAATTTGCACTGAATGCAGGAGATATTGATATTGTGAGACCCGTTGGCTATTTTTTGTCAGTAAATAAAAGAATTTTAGGGATGGAATTTATTACTGAAAACAATTTCAAATCCAATGACATTCTTTATAATAAAGTCGGAGGCGGAGTTACAAAAGGAAAATATGTACGTTACACTTTATCTGTAACAGAGGGTGTTCAAGGACCATACCAACTGAAGGGCGAACAAAATGAAATAAATATAGTAATTCTGTCAGGAACCGAAAAAATCTATATTGATGGAAAACTCCTCACTCGGGGGCAGGAAAACGACTACTCCATAGATTACAACACTGGAGAATTAACTTTCTCATCAAGAATTTTTGTAACCAATGAAAAAATTTTTATTGTAGAATTTGAATACAAAGATCAATTTTATTCACATTATACCATATACTCATTCAATGAGTTCCAGCATGAGAAAAATCCCAAACTTAAACTCAATGTAAATTTTTTCCATGAACAGGATATGAAGAATTTTTCCATTCAACCTGAATTGGATGATTCTCAAAAACAATTTTTATCACAACTTGGAGACAGTATAAATCAATCCTATTATCCAAATGCGGATAGTGTTCAATATAACAAAAATGAAATATTATACAAATCTATAGATACCCTAATCAATGGAATACACTATTCTCCCGTCTATATTCACTCAACAAACAGCGAAGAGCAACTATACAGGCTAGGGTTTACCTATCTTGGAAATAACAAAGGGAACTATGTTTTATCTCAAAGCACCTCCAATGGTAGGGTTTTTAACTGGGTAGCTCCAAAAGATGGAATTCCACAAGGCAATTATGAACCCGTCATTTTACTCTCAACACCAAAACTAACGCAAATGGGAAGTATTGCCGCAAAATTAAATTTTGCTGAAAATTCAGGGTTTAACACGGAAATTGCTTTTTCAAATTATGATAGGAACACCTTTTCTAATATTGATGACAAAGATAATGTAGGATTGGCATGTAAATTTAATCTCTTTCATAAAAATAAAATAAACTCTAAAAAGAAACTAAATAAAGAGTGGTTTTTCCTTACTAATTTAAGTTATGAATTTGTCCACAAGAATTTTCATCCCGTCGAGAATTACAGAGAAATTGATTTTTTTGATCATTATAATCTTCAGGATAACTATTCTAATACTCATTCCGAACATATGCTAGAATATCAGGCAGCATTTACTAATGAAACATTCGGAGCTACTCATTACAAACTAAATTATCTAAATCGTTATCAAGATGTCAGTGCTTTCCGAAATGAAATAAACTCCAAAACACAAATCAAAGGATTCACCATTTCCACTCTTACTTCCTACTTAACAACAAATGATTCCATCCAAAAAACAAAATATATTTGCAGTTACAACAATTTTTCAAAACAATTTCGTAAAATTGAAATTGGAATCAAAGATAACCTTGAACAAAACCTATTTATCAATCAATCAAATGACTCCTTGAGAAGCAACAGTTTTTCTTTCAATGAAGCCATTATATTTTTAAAAAACAATGACACATTACCTTATTTGTATTCTATATCTTTCATGAACAGAATTGACAATCTTTTAAAAGGCAATTCATTATCAACAAATTCAATTGTCAACGAAGCAAATATTTCATTTGAACTGGCAAAACTTAAGAACAACAGAGTCAGAGGAAATATTATTTACAGAAATACTAAATTGAGAGATTCAACTTCAAAATTTGTTTCTGATAATTATTTGATTGGAAGTTTAGAATATTCGGGCAGATTCTTTAAAAGTGCCATTATCATCTCAACTTATTATGAAGCGGGTCGTGGAATTGAACAAAAACAGACATTCTCCTACTTAAAAGTAGCCAATGGAGAGGGAACATATGTATGGATCGACTATAATAACAATGGCATAGAAGAACTTGACGAATTTGAGCTTGCCTCATTTCGTGATGAAGCTAACTACATAAAAATTTGGATTTCGAGCACAGACCTCATGACTACTTATAACAATCAATTTACACAATCAATTCAGCTTCGACCGGGAAATGTCTGGTCAAAAAAAACAGGATTTTTAAAATTTCTTTCCAGATTCAGTAATTCCACCACTTTTCACTCATTCCAGAAAAACAGTTTAAAAAACAATCTTGCAGCATATAATCCATTTAATTTCAATCTTCAAGATTCATTGTTGGTAAGTAGTAATCTCAATTTTATTAATACGTTGTCCTTTAATCAGTTGTCATCAATATGGGGAATGGATTTTATTATTCAAAAAACTCAGAACAAGAATCTTTTATATTATGGATTTGAAAAAAATATTTTGTCATTGCAAAAAATAATTCTAAGAATCAATCCTGCCAAAAATTTACTATTAAAAAATGAATATACCCACTCCCTCAAAGAAAATAATTCTGAATATCTGGTTGCAAAAAATTACAAAATTGAGTCACATTTTCTCCAAAGTTCATTAAACATAAATTATAAAACCACTTACTATATAACTTTGACCTACTTATTTAAAAACAAAAACAACCATATTAGGACTGAAAAGATGTATTTGCACAATATTGGTGTAAATTTCAATTACAGAATACCAAAAAAAGGAAATCTTGACGTAAAATTTCAATACATTAAAATATCAATTAATGAATATTCCAGTAATAGCATCAGTTATGAGATGTTAGAGGGATTAAAAAAAGGGAACAATGGAATTTGGGGTATTTCATATCAAGGAAATATAACAGACTATTTGCAATTTGAAATAGAATATGAAGGAAGAGTTTCAACAGGCAATAAAGTTATCAATATGGGAAATATTCAACTCCGTGCACATTTTTAACAATATATATGTTTATTAATAACATAAAGTCTATAATATTGTTTTACAGCAATTTAACATCAAATAGGAGTAAGATATATCTAAAAATAAAAGAAAAACAAAAAAAAAAGCAAAAAAACAAATGGAGAAATTAAAAAAATCGTATTTTTGGGGCTTGAAAAATACAATATATAACATATTAGTTTTGTAACAATTTTTCGGAA
>JAGVVH010000013.1 GCA_019135895.1 Bacteroidota bacterium
TTGCCGGTTACAATGACTGTTTTCTATACTCAACTTAAAAACATTAATTTTATTACTTTTACACAAACTTATTTACAGATGCTGACAAATCAACCTCTGGCAGACAGGCTGAGGCCGAGGGATCTTGATGAATTCTACGGGCAAGAACATCTTGTCGGCGAAAATGGTGTTTTGAGAAAAGTAATTGAATCAGGTAACATACCTTCTTTTATTCTCTGGGGCCCGCCGGGAGTTGGCAAAACCACCCTGGCAAATATTATATCCAATACTCTGAAAAGGCCTTTTTATCACCTGAGCGCGGTTCATTCAGGTGTTAAAGACGTAAGAAGTACAATCGAAAAGGCAAGAAAACAACAGTTCTTCAACCAGCCTAATCCAATCCTGTTCATCGATGAGATCCACCGTTTCAATAAATCACAGCAGGATTCCCTGCTTAGCGCCGTAGAACAGGGGATTATAACACTTATCGGAGCAACAACGGAAAACCCTTCATTTGAAGTAATATCCCCGTTACTATCAAGATGCCAGGTCTACATAATGACCCCCCTTGAGGAAGATATACTGATTTCATTAGTTGACAAAGCTGTAAAGAAGGATTTGTACCTTAAGCAATACAACATCACGATAAAAGAATATGAAGCCCTGTTGCGCGTATCAGGAGGTGACGCAAGAAAATTATATAACGCGCTTGAATTGGTAGTGGCGTCTGAAGCTGACGCCAGCGGTTCGGAAATGATAGTCATAACGGATGAAAAGGTATTAAAGCATGTCCAGAAGAATCTTGCGTTGTATGATAAGAACGGGGAACAGCATTATGATATAATCTCAGCTTTTATAAAGTCGTTGAGAGGCAGTGATCCGAATGCAGCTGTTTACTGGCTTGCCCGGATGGTTGAAGGCGGAGAAGATCCCAAATTCATTGCCCGGAGGATGCTGATACTTGCAGCTGAAGACATTGGTCTGGCAAATCCTAATGCCCTGCTAATGGCCCAGACATGTTTTGAAGCTGTTAATGTTATAGGATGGCCTGAATCGAGGATAATCCTGTCTGAAGCTGCAGTTTATCTTGCCACGTCTCCAAAAAGCAACGCCTCATATATGGCCATTGAAAAAGCAGGTGAAGCCATAAGGGAAAAAGGTGATCTTCCGGTCCCGCTGCATCTGAGAAACGCACCAACAAAGCTGATGAAAGATATAGGTTATAGCGATGGGTATAAATATGCCCACAGCTATCAGGGAAATTTCATTGAAGACAATTTCCTTCCTGAAGAGATGAAAGGCACGATATTCTACGATCCGGGGACTAATCCGAAGGAAGAGGAGATAAGAAGAAGGCTCAGGGGATTATGGAAGGAAAACTATAATTACGAAAAATAATTTTCTACCTTTATGACCCAATGAAAAAAATGAACATAAATATTCCTGGCATCAGGCATGGGCAATCAGAAAACTTCCTCCTTATTGCAGGACCATGTGTAGTGGAAAGCAGGGAAATTACCTTTGCAACTGCAGAACACTTGTGTGGACTATCAGAAAAATACCAGCTACCCTTTGTTTTCAAAGCCTCCTACAGAAAGGCTAACCGGTCACGGCTGGATTCATTTTCGGGAATAGGGGATATTAAAGCACTTGAAATACTGGCTGCTGTTAAAGAGAAATATTCAGTTCCGGTTATAACAGATATCCATAACCCCGAAGAAGCTGTAATTGCGGCCCGTTATGTCGATGTGCTGCAGATACCCGCATTTCTTTGCAGGCAGACAGATCTCCTTGTCGCTGCTGCTGTAACAGGCAAATGGATCAATATAAAGAAAGGTCAGTTCGTATCTGGTGCATCGATGAAATTTGGAGTCGGAAAAGTCAGGGACTCGGGTAATAATAATATAATAGTAACCGATCGGGGGAACATGTACGGTTACCAGGATATCGTTGTTGATTTCAGGAATATTCCGATAATTCAAAAAAATGGTGTTCCTGTGATAATGGATATCACTCATTCCCTTCAGCAACCCAACCAGGATACGGGTGTTTCGGGAGGATTGCCGGAAATGATAGACACAATAGGAAAAGCCGCTATTAGTGTCGGTGCTGATGGTATATTCATGGAAACCCATCCCGATCCTTCGTCAGCAAAATCAGATGGGGCCAACATGCTGAAGCTTACTGAAACTGAAAATCTTATAAAGAAACTTGTGGCGTTGAGAAAGACTATTAACTCATTCAACAATAACTAATAAAAACCGTATGAAAAAACTTGTTCTTACTTTAAGCGCATTCTTGATAATTATTTCACTGAATGCTCAATCACTTGAGGATATTATCGGCAAATATACAGTCGCCAATAAACTGGATAAGATAACATCCTTTAAATCCCTCAAAATAACAGGAAAAGTCTCTGTAATGGGTATGGATATGCCGGTTGAGGTATGGATGAAAAGTCCAAATAAAATA
>JAGVVH010000027.1 GCA_019135895.1 Bacteroidota bacterium
TTGACTTCTCCATATATTTACTGATTTCCTCAATTAATTCATGAGGATTTAGTAGATGCTCCAAGACATCATATAAAAGAATAATATCACATTTCTCCTTTATTATTTCTCTATTAAAATAACCATTTATAACATTGATATTATATGCATTAATAGAATATTCACAAGCAACCTTTGATGGTTCAACCCCATATAAATTCTTAAACCCAAAACTTCGAAATTCATTTAACAATGACCCTGAACCACTACCAATCTCTAATATAGATATTTTAGAAAAATTATCACTACTATAACAATGTTTAATTATTTTAATTATTTCTTCAACTTCTGATTTTCGCGAAAAATCATAGATTTTGTAGGCATCAATATCTAAACTTTCGTAATTAATAATCTCTTTCGTATCTTTGAACAATAATCTGCATCTCCGGCATTTATATATGGAGTAATGATATCTATCATCGTTGAATTTCTTTTTAATCTCGTTTGAATCACAAATAGGACACTTAAACATATGAATAATTTGATTTCTTTAAAAGTTACTGAATTTTACAAAGCATTTATAACAGGTATATATTGTTTTATCATTTTTGACTCTATTTCAAGCATTATAAAATCTGGAAATGAAATCAACTTTCTTTTAACCCAATTGACGTTTATACTCATCCCAAGAGCCAATATCTTTCCACGATTTTTCTGATACAGGAAATACCCCTACTTTCCACCCCTTGTTCCTTATTGTGTTAATAACCTCTGTAATAGGGAAAAATGTGTTTTCTGGTATTTCATTCAACACTTTACTCTCCAAAATATACATCCCTGAATTAATTTTAAAAGTGATTTCTGGTTTTTCCTGAAAATGCAACAGGTCACCGTTTTCGCCGGTTTCCAGAACACCGTAAGGTATCGGGTAATGTTTCAGCGCAGAAATAATTGTAATCTCATTCTTATTTTCAATGTGATAACGTAAGATCTCGTTGTAGTCCTGATCGATAATTATATCACAGTTTGTTACAAAGAATGATGTATTTATTCTACCTTTTAAAAGAGAAAGACTGCCACCTGTACCAAGAGGTTTATTTTCTCTAATATAGTTTAGATTATAGCCAAGATCCTGTTGTTCCAAATAATATTTAATTAAATCACTCTTAAAATTTACCGAGACATAAAAATCACTGCATCCATGCCGCGCAAAACGGCCCATTATCTCCTCAATTATTGTTCTCTGGCCATAGGGCATTAAAGGTTTTGGGAAAACATTTGTCAACGGACGAAGTCGGGTACCAAGACCTCCCGCCATTATAACAACAGGATTGGAAAACTGTGTATATGGAATTTGCTGATCTTCAATAAAAAGTTCTTCCCAGAAATAGATATTAGTTACTTCTCCATTTACTGAAACGACCGGCATAAACTCCATCCTGAATCGTAGCATCTGGTCCTTTATTTCATCAACTTGTTGATTGGGCCTGGCAAATTTCGGATTTTTACGCAGTATTGATATAATCGGACCTTCCAGACTTATGTTTTGAATAATCGAACGCTGAATATCTCCTATACTAAGAATTCCTAAAAACTTGTTATTACCACCAATTACGATCAAAGATTTGACACCAAGATTATCCATTTTTTTTAAGGCTGACAATATTGATGAAGCAGGGTCTATACTTCTTTCTATTAACCTCTTATTATCCATCTTAATAACGGTATTTCAAAAGGTAGTTTTTATATGCATCTGCCTTCTCCGGATACCTGGCACACCATTGATTTACTACCTTATCATATATATATTGATCATAAATTTTCTTACCAAGAAAAAAATCTGACATGGTATCAGAGAAATGCATCTTAAATTTCAATAACGGATCCTCAGGATCAGGACCATTACCTCCTCCGAAATGAACTTTCTTATAGTTATTTTCGAATGCATGTTTTATAATTTCATAATACAAAAGGCTATAAGGTGAAAAGGCTAAAGAATTCGTCTTAGCTCCACCAAGATGACCATGCATATACTGCTTACCTGTAATACAAATAATTGAAGCTATCATTTCATCTTTAATGAAAGCTGAAAAAACCAAGGAAGGAACTGAAGCAAGTAATTCTTTAAAGTAATTCTCATTAAAATACAAATACCCGGTAGAGTTTACCCTGTCCATACTTTCACAATAGATGGAATAAATCTTACTGATATTACAGTCTGATCTTCCGATTTCGATACGAACATTATGTTTGCCTATTCCTCTCTTTATTTGTTTGCGTGTTGTTCTCTGAAAATTACCGAATATTTCATCTATCGGATTATTTAAATCTAAATAAATTGTTTTTCTGTCATATATTACATCTGAGAAATTATCAGAAAACAAGTTGTTATTCAGCAATGGATGGAACCTGGTAAATTCTGCAATTATATTAGAATCCCTGCAATACTCATTAAAAAACTGAAAAAATGCAATGTTTGTTTAGATCAAACCCCAGATTATTAACAGAATTAACAAGAAATGGGTACATGGCCAGATTACCATCTTTTTCAAAATAGAAACATTTCGCCTGCCCATCACCAAGATTTTGATACAAAGCATAATACTCCGGAGTATAATAAATATCCTGCTGATTTAAAGGAAGTGCTTGAAGATATTCATTCCACCGATCTTTGTCATCAAGGGTTAGAATTCCAGAGTTCATTTCATTTAAGGTCAAATTTTTCTTTAAGAATTCCCATAACTATTTCATCATAAAAATTTCCATTCTTAAATACCGATTTAATAAGATGACCTTCTTCTGAAAATCCGGCTTTTTTATAAAGTTTAATTGCAGGAGTATTATTATTCATGACAAAAAGATATACTCTGTTTATTCCCAGATCATTGAATGCAAAATTCAATGTAAGAATTGTTGCTTCATGAGAGTATCCCTTACCTCTTTCACTATCAGAACCAATAAATATTGCAAATTCTGCCTTTCTGTTTATAAGATCAATATTCTTTAGGAAAGACAAACCTATCAATTCACCTCCTTCAATCAATTCGATCCCAAACACTGTTGTTGGAAAATTCGATGTCAATATTTTTTTATACCATTCCGTTTCCATTTCAATGTTAACAGGAAAAGGATGACCAGCATAAAAAAACTTAATATCATCTTTGTTATTCCATCTGATCGTTGTTTTTATGTCTTCCTGAGTCAGAGCTCTTAATCTAATATTCGCCATGTTTGAAAATTTTCTTTTGAAAATGCATCAGTTTATTTTTAATCCTTTTAGCTAAAGGACGCTTTTTATTGATATATGTATTAAAATGATATTTATCAAAATCCGTGTAACATACTACCTTTTGAGGATGCTGCTTTACAATAAAATCAACATCCACTGGTCTGAAATGATGTTCAGTAATTCCCCTGGCATGCAAGCCTACGACGCCAATATTTGATGTAAGATTAACTCTCGGTATTATTGAAAGGAGTCCATTAATACGATGTCGATACAGTCCGACTGAATCCCAGGTATTGTTACCTATTCCCTTTTTTCTCATTGCTCTGAACAGCCGCTGGTAATACCTTACTTCATCTGAGCTATTACAACAATTCCCTAAAAAGGATTTCTTTAAATGATCTTTG